>NZ_JBKFTN010000009.1:0-2500 GCF_050432945.1 Pseudomonas sp. 18173 | reverse complement strand
TCTGAATGGGGGAACCCAGCCATCATAAGATGGTTATCTTGTACTGAATACATAGGTGCAAGAGGCGAACCAGGGGAACTGAAACATCTAAGTACCCTGAGGAAAAGAAATCAACCGAGATTCCCTTAGTAGTGGCGAGCGAACGGGGACTAGCCCTTAAGTGGCTTTGAGATTCGCGGAACGCTCTGGAAAGTGCGGCCATAGTGGGTGATAGCCCTGTACGCGAAAATCTCTTGGTCATGAAATCGAGTAGGACGGAGCACGAGAAACTTTGTCTGAATATGGGGGGACCATCCTCCAAGGCTAAATACTACTGACTGACCGATAGTGAACTAGTACCGTGAGGGAAAGGCGAAAAGAACCCCGGAGAGGGGAGTGAAATAGATCCTGAAACCGTATGCGTACAAGCAGTGGGAGCCCACTTTGTTGGGTGACTGCGTACCTTTTGTATAATGGGTCAGCGACTTATTTTCAGTGGCGAGCTTAACCGAATAGGGGAGGCGTAGCGAAAGCGAGTCTTAATAGGGCGTCTAGTCGCTGGGAATAGACCCGAAACCGGGCGATCTATCCATGGGCAGGTTGAAGGTTAGGTAACACTGACTGGAGGACCGAACCGACTACCGTTGAAAAGTTAGCGGATGACCTGTGGATCGGAGTGAAAGGCTAATCAAGCTCGGAGATAGCTGGTTCTCCTCGAAAGCTATTTAGGTAGCGCCTCATGTATCACTGTAGGGGGTAGAGCACTGTTTCGGCTAGGGGGTCATCCCGACTTACCAAACCGATGCAAACTCCGAATACCTACAAGTGCCGAGCATGGGAGACACACGGCGGGTGCTAACGTCCGTCGTGAAAAGGGAAACAACCCAGACCGTCAGCTAAGGTCCCAAAGTTATGGTTAAGTGGGAAACGATGTGGGAAGGCTTAGACAGCTAGGAGGTTGGCTTAGAAGCAGCCACCCTTTAAAGAAAGCGTAATAGCTCACTAGTCGAGTCGGCCTGCGCGGAAGATGTAACGGGGCTCAAACCATACACCGAAGCTACGGGTATCACGTAAGTGATGCGGTAGAGGAGCGTTCTGTAAGCCTGTGAAGGTGAGTTGAGAAGCTTGCTGGAGGTATCAGAAGTGCGAATGCTGACATGAGTAACGACAATGGGTGTGAAAAACACCCACGCCGAAAGACCAAGGTTTCCTGCGCAACGTTAATCGACGCAGGGTTAGTCGGTCCCTAAGGCGAGGCTGAAAAGCGTAGTCGATGGAAAACAGGTTAATATTCCTGTACTTCTGGTTATTGCGATGGAGGGACGGAGAAGGCTAGGCCAGCTTGGCGTTGGTTGTCCAAGTTTAAGGTGGTAGGCTGAGATCTTAGGTAAATCCGGGATCTTAAGGCCGAGAGCTGATGACGAGTTACCCTTTGGGTGACGAAGTGGTTGATGCCATGCTTCCAAGAAAAGCTTCTAAGCTTCAGATAACCAGGAACCGTACCCCAAACCGACACAGGTGGTTGGGTAGAGAATACCAAGGCGCTTGAGAGAACTCGGGTGAAGGAACTAGGCAAAATGGCACCGTAACTTCGGGAGAAGGTGCGCCGGTGAGGGTGAAGCATTTACTGCGTAAGCCCACGCCGGTCGAAGATACCAGGCCGCTGCGACTGTTTATTAAAAACACAGCACTCTGCAAACACGAAAGTGGACGTATAGGGTGTGACGCCTGCCCGGTGCCGGAAGGTTAATTGATGGGGTTAGCTAACGCGAAGCTCTTGATCGAAGCTCCGGTAAACGGCGGCCGTAACTATAACGGTCCTAAGGTAGCGAAATTCCTTGTCGGGTAAGTTCCGACCTGCACGAATGGCGTAACGATGGCGGCGCTGTCTCCACCCGAGACTCAGTGAAATTGAAATCGCTGTGAAGATGCAGTGTATCCGCGGCTAGACGGAAAGACCCCGTGAACCTTTACTATAGCTTTGCACTGGACTTTGAATTTGCTTGTGTAGGATCGGTGGGAGGCTTTGCAGCGTGGACGCCAGTTCGCGTGGAGCCATCCTTGAAATACCACCCTGGCAACTTTGAGGTTCTAACTCAGGTCCGTTATCCGGATCGAGGACAGTGTATGGTGGGTAGTTTGACTGGGGCGGTCTCCTCCTAAAGAGTAACGGAGGAGTACGAAGGTGCGCTCAGACCGGTCGGAAATCGGTCGTAGAGTATAAAGGCAAAAGCGCGCTTGACTGCGAGACAGACACGTCGAGCAGGTACGAAAGTAGGTCTTAGTGATCCGGTGGTTCTGTATGGAAGGGCCATCGCTCAACGGATAAAAGGTACTCCGGGGATAACAGGCTGATACCGCCCAAGAGTTCATATCGACGGCGGTGTTTGGCACCTCGATGTCGGCTCATCACATCCTGGGGCTGAAGCCGGTCCCAAGGGTATGGCTGTTCGCCATTTAAAGTGGTACGCGAGCTGGGTTTAGAACGTCGTGAGACAGTTCGGTCCCTATCTGCCGTGGA
>NZ_JBKFTN010000008.1:0-226245 GCF_050432945.1 Pseudomonas sp. 18173 | reverse complement strand
AATTATAGGCTTCCAGAATCTGCCGTCAAGCACTGATTCCGGTTTTCTATCAATAACTTGCAGAAAGGAGCAAATCGTCCCGATGCAGGCTTATATAGAGGGGCAAAAGCGCCCCTCTATATAGAAGAGAGATCAAAGCACGCCAGACGCCTTGAACGCAGACACCACGCCCGCATCCAGACCCAGCACCCGCTGGAGAACCTCCTGCGTATGCTCACCCAGCAAAGGAGGGGCATACCGATACTCCACCGGCGTCTCGGACAAACGAATAGGACTGGCCACTTGCGGCACCCTGCCAGCCAGCGCATGCGGCAACTCGATGGCCAACCCGCGCGCCTTGACCTGAGGATCGGCAAACATCTGCGCCAGGTCATTGATAGGCCCGCACGGCACGCCAGCCTGCTCCAGCTGCGCCACCCATTCAGCGGTAGTCTTGAACACCGTTGCCTGGCGGATCAGCGGAATCAGTACAGCCCTGTTTGCCACCCGCAGCTTGTTGGTCACAAAACGCGGATCGTCCGCCCACTGCGGCTGCCCGGCCACTTCCGCGAACTTGCGGAACTGCCCATCGTTCCCGACGGTAAGGATGAAGTCACCATCCGCCGTAGGAAAATCCTGATAGGGCACGATGTTCGGATGTGCATTACCCAAGCGTTTAGGCGCATTGCCCGTCGTCAGGTAGTTCATTGCCTGGTTGGCCAGACAAGCCACCTGCACATCCAGCAGTGCCATATCGATATGCTGGCCACCGCCGTCGTGATCCCGATGCGCAAGCGCGGCCAGGATCGCGACAGTCGAATACAGCCCGGTAAGGATGTCCGTCAACGCCACGCCAACCTTCACCGGCCCCGCGCCCTCTTCACCTTCAGGTCTCCCCGTCAAGCTCATGAGACCGCCCAGCCCCTGGATCATGAAGTCATAACCCGCACGCTTGGCGTAAGGACCGGTCTGGCCGAACCCGGTGATCGAGCAATAGATCAGATCCGGATTGATTGCCTTCAGCGATTCGTAGTCCAGGCCATAAGCCGCCAGACCGCCGACCTTGAAGTTCTCGATCAGGATGTCCGACTTGGCCGCCAGTTCACGCACCAGCTTCTGCCCTTCAGGGCGCGTGAAGTCGATGGTGACCGATTGCTTGTTGCGATTGGCCGACAGGTAATAGGCGGCCTCGCTGGTGTTCTCGCCATACGCGTCTTTCAGGAACGGTGGCCCCCAGGCGCGCGTGTCATCGCCGTTACCCGGACGCTCGACCTTGATCACTTCGGCGCCAAGGTCGGCCAGGATCTGCCCGGCCCAAGGCCCGGCCAGCACCCGCGATAAATCCAGTACCCGTAGATGCGATAGCGCGCCCATGGACGTCCTCCTGTTAATAGAACGCCTGGATGCCGGTTTGTGCACGACCGAGGATCAGTGCATGGACGTCGTGCGTACCTTCATAGGTGTTCACAACTTCCAGGTTGACCAGATGACGCGCTACACCGAACTCATCGGAGATGCCGTTGCCGCCCAACATGTCGCGAGCCATGCGCGCGATGTCCAGGGACTTGCCGCAAGAGTTGCGCTTCATCATCGAAGTAATCTCGACCGCCGCAGTCCCCTCGTCCTTCATACGACCCAGACGCAGGCAGCCTTGCAGCGCCATGGTGATTTCGGTCTGCATGTCGGCCAGTTTCTTCTGGATCAACTGAGTGGCGGCCAATGGACGACCGAACTGTTGACGATCCAGGGTGTACTGGCGAGCGGTGTGCCAGCAGAACTCGGCCGCACCCAGCGCACCCCAGGAGATGCCGTAACGCGCCGAGTTGAGGCAGGTGAAAGGACCTTTCAGGCCACGGACATCCGGGAAGATGTTCTCTTCCGGAACGAACACGTTGTCCATGACGATTTCACCGGTGATCGATGCCCGCAGGCCAACCTTGCCGTGAATCGCCGGAGCGCTCAGGCCTTTCCAGCCTTTCTCCAGAACGAAGCCACGGATATCGCCGGCATCGTCCTTGGCCCAGACCACGAACACATCGGCGATCGGGCTGTTGGTGATCCACATCTTGCTGCCAGTGAGGCTGTAGCCGCCTTCCACCTTGCGCGCACGAGTGATCATCGCGCCCGGGTCGGAACCGTGGTTAGGCTCGGTCAGACCGAAGCAGCCGATCCACTCGCCCGAGGCCAGTTTTGGCAGGTACTTCTGCTTCTGGGCTTCGGTACCGAATTCATTGATTGGCACCATCACCAGCGAGGACTGCACGCTCATCATCGAGCGATAGCCGGAGTCGATACGCTCGACTTCACGGGCGATCAGGCCGTAGCTGACGTAGTTCAGGCCGCTGCCGCCGTACTGCTCGGGGATGGTTGCGCCCAACAGGCCAACCTCGCCCATTTCGCGGAAGATCGCCGGATCGGTCTTCTCATGGCGGAAAGCTTCAAGAATGCGCGGCGCAAGGCTCTGCTGAGCGAACTGCGCAGCCGTGTCGCGAATCATGCGTTCTTCTTCAGTGAGCTGTTGATCCAGCAGCAGGGGATCGATCCAGTTGAAGCTAGCTTTACCGCCCATGAGTGTGTCCTCTCGAATCGGGTCAAATAACGTGGACCGATCCTAGGCCCGGATCGGCGCTACGGCAAACGAGGATTTCGCATACTGTTGTGCTAATTTCTCACTCCGAAACGTCGCAAAAGAGCCTTTATGCGATGCATTAGTGAGGTTGACGTACATGCGCAGGAAGATACCCAGCACCACCGCCCTGATCAGCTTCGAGGCTGCAGCGCGCCACGAAAGCTTCACCAAGGCCGCCCAGGAACTTTCGCTGACCCAAGGGGCGATTTGCCGCCAGATCGCCAGCCTTGAAGAGTTCCTCAGTGTAGAACTGTTCCGACGCTCGCGGCGCGGGGTCAAGCTGACGGAAGCCGGCCTTTCCTACAGCCGTCGAGTGGCCACTCAACTCGATGCGGTTGAGCGCGACACCTTGTCCGTGATGGGCCAGCAGGGCACCAACGTGATCGAGTTGGCCGTCGTTCCGACCTTCGGTACCCAATGGCTGCTGCCGCGACTCAAGGACTTTCAGCAAAAACACCCGGAAGTGACGGTCAACCTGACCAACCGCACACGACCGTTCCTGTTCGCCGACACTGATTTTGATGCGGCCATCTACTTCGGTGATGCCGATTGGTCAGGTACAGAGTCCCACAGGCTGATGGGTGAAAATCCGATGCCCGTTTGCAGCCCCGACCTACTCGGAAACAAGACCAGCCTGACACCCGGCGAAATCGCCGACCTGCCTCTTCTGCAACAGACCACACGCCCCTATGCCTGGCGCCAATGGTTCGATTCCCAGCACCTGAATGTCCCGCGAGACATGACAGGCCCTCGCTACGAGCTATTCTCCATGCTCGCCCAGGCAGCCATGCACGACATGGGCATTGCCCTGATTCCGCCGTTCCTGATTCAACGGGAGCTGAAAGAAAAACGCCTGGTGATCGCCAACCCGCAAGCACTGTCCAGCATCAAGGCTTATTACCTGATGATTCCTGAGCGAAAGGTCGAATCTGCGTCTTTGAAGGCATTTCGTGACTGGCTGGTAAATCAGGCGCACAGCTACAGCCTAGAGGGATAAAGACCCGCAAGCGATACTTGACCTCGTAGTCAGCAAAAAATAAGCCCTACAGATATACGTATTTGTCGCATACCAGCAAACTGTATCGAGAAGTCGTACAAACGTCCCACAAGCGCCTGCCCACGCGGCTTTGAGCCACTATTTCGAAGCGATGCCGCATCATTCATACGGCCGATGTGTAAATTCTTGGATTTCGGCCAGAATCCTTGAAAAGCACGGTCTACAAGGGATTGAGCCGGCTGGTTGCGACATTCGGTCACGGGGTGACTTGTAGTTAATTTTCCGTCACCCGTCATAATCCCTTGAAGGGCACAAAGTTCGCCTGCAAAATGCCGCGCCCCGCCCTGATTTGGCGGGATCGTGCTGATCGGCCGCCCCAGCCGCACCATCCGTAGTGCATGGGTTTACTCAATAAGATCACGCAGGAGATTTGACGTGCACATTGGTGTTCCTCTCGAAACCCAGACCGGTGAAACACGGGTTGCTGCAACCCCGGAAACCATCAAGAAGCTGATCAGCCAGGGTCATAAGGTCACTGTACAAAGCGGCGCCGGCGTTAATGCCAGCGTTGTCGACAGTGCTTATGCAGCGGCAGGCGCAACCATTGGCAGCGCCAATGACGCGTTTGGTGCAGAGCTGATCTTGAAGGTGGTCGCGCCCAGCGACAGCGAGCTGGCGCTGATTAAAAGCGGCACCGTTGTGGTGGGGATGCTCAACCCGTTCAGCAACGAAACCATCGCCAAGATGGCCGAGTGCGGGATTACCGCCTTTGCCCTCGAGGCTGCGCCCCGCACCTCCCGCGCCCAAAGCCTGGATGTGCTGTCCTCGCAAGCCAACATCGCCGGCTATAAAGCCGTGTTGCTGGCCGCGCACTACTATCCGCGCTTCATGCCAATGCTGATGACGGCTGCGGGCACCGTGAAAGCGGCGCGCGTGCTGATTCTCGGTGCCGGTGTGGCCGGTTTGCAGGCAATCGCTACCGCGAAGCGCCTGGGTGCTGTGATCGAAGCGTCTGACGTGCGTCCGGCGGTAAAAGAGCAGATCGAATCCCTCGGCGCCAAGTTCGTCGACGTGCCTTACGAGACCGACGAAGAGCGTGAATGCGCCGTCGGTGTCGGCGGTTATGCCCGCCCCATGCCGGCCAGCTGGATGCAACGACAGGCCGCGGCCGTGCACGAACGCGCCAAGCAGGCCGACATCGTCATCACCACCGCACTGATTCCGGGCCGCAAGGCACCGACACTGTTGAGCGCGGAAACCGTGGCACAGATGAAGCCGGGCTCGGTGGTCATCGACCTCGCGGCAGCCCAGGGCGGTAACTGCCCGCTGACCGTGGCCGATCAGGTGGTCGTCGAAAACGGCGTGACCATCGTTGGCCCGACCAACCTGGCTGGCGCCGTGGCGGCCGATGCTTCGGCGCTGTATGCACGCAACCTGCTGGACTTCATGAAACTGTTGTTCGATAAAGAAGGACAACTGGTGATCAACCTTGAAGACGATATCGTCGCCGCGTGCCTGATGTGCCGCGACGGCCAGATCGTGCGCAAGAACGGCTGAGGATAAAAACAATGGAAGACATGCTGATCTCTCACGGTATCTACAACCTGATCATCTTCGTGCTGGCCATCTACGTCGGCTACCACGTGGTCTGGAACGTTACTCCTGCACTGCACACGCCACTGATGGCCGTCACCAACGCCATCTCGGCCATCGTGATCGTCGGCGCCATGCTCGCCGCCGCTCTCACCGTGACCCCGCTGGGCAAGACCATGGGCACCCTGGCTGTGGCCCTGGCCGCGGTCAACGTGTTTGGTGGCTTCCTGGTGACCCGCCGCATGCTGGAAATGTTCAAGAAAAAAGCGGCTCCAGCAAAAGCTCCGGCAGCCAAGGCCGAAGCAATCAAGGCTGAGGTGCAGCAAGCATGAGCATGAACCTGGTTACCTCCCTGTATTTGATCGCCTCGGTCTGCTTCATCCAGGCGCTCAAGGGCCTCTCGCACCCAACCACATCGCGCCGCGGCAACCTGTTCGGCATGCTCGGCATGGGCCTGGCGATCCTCACCACAGTCGGCCTGATCTACAAATTGGGCGCCGAGCTGGCTCATGACGGTATCGTCTACGTGATCGTCGGCCTGCTGATCGGCGGCACTGTCGGCTCGATCATGGCCAAACGCGTTGAAATGACCAAGATGCCCGAGCTGGTTGCCTTCATGCACAGCATGATCGGCCTGGCAGCGGTGTTCATCGCCGTGGCTGCCGTGGTCGAGCCGCAGTCGCTGGGCATCGTCCAGCAACTCGGTGACGCGATTCCGGCCGGCAACCGCCTGGAGCTGTTCCTCGGTGCCGCCATCGGTGCAATCACCTTCTCCGGTTCGGTGATCGCGTTCGGCAAGCTTTCCGGCAAGTACAAGTTCCGCCTGTTCCAGGGCGCACCGGTACAGTTCGGCGGACAGCACAAGCTGAACCTGCTGATGGGCCTCGCCACACTGGGACTGGGCGTGACGTTCATGCTCACCGGCGACCTCACCGCTTTCGGCGTGATGCTGGCGCTGGCCTTCGTGCTCGGTGTACTGATCATCATCCCGATCGGCGGCGCCGACATGCCAGTGGTGGTGTCGATGCTCAACAGCTACTCCGGCTGGGCAGCGGCGGGCATCGGCTTCTCGCTGAACAACTCGATGCTGATCATCGCGGGTTCGCTGGTAGGTTCGTCCGGTGCGATCCTCTCGTACATCATGTGCAAGGCGATGAACCGTTCCTTCTTTAACGTACTGCTCGGCGGTTTCGGCAACACGGCGGATGCAGGTCCGGCAGGCGCCAAGGAGGCCCGTCCGGTGAAATCCGGTTCTGCCGACGACGCCACCTTCCTGCTGACCAACGCCGATACCGTGATTATCGTTCCAGGCTACGGCCTGGCGGTAGCGCGGGCACAGCATGCGCTCAAGGAACTGACCGAGAAGCTGACCCATCGCGGCGTGACCGTGAAGTATGCGATCCACCCGGTTGCCGGTCGCATGCCAGGGCACATGAACGTGTTGCTGGCCGAGGCTGAAGTGCCTTACGACCAGGTGTTCGAGATGGAAGACATCAACTCCGAGTTCGGTCAGGCCGACGTGGTGCTGGTATTGGGCGCCAACGACGTGGTCAACCCGGCCGCGAAGAACGATCCGAAATCGCCGATTGCCGGCATGCCGATCCTCGAAGCATTCAAGGCCAAGACCATCATCGTCAACAAACGCTCGATGGCCAGTGGCTATGCCGGCCTGGACAACGAACTGTTCTACCTGGACAAAACCATGATGGTGTTCGGCGACGCTAAAAAGGTCATCGAAGACATGGTCAAAGCCGTCGACTAAGCCCGCACGGCACACAGAACGCCCCGACTTGTCGGGGCGTTCTTGTTTGCGCAAATCGTCAGACAAACTATGCTTTTGTTACCGATCCAGTAACGGTGTTTTGCTTCAAAGGCCCGGAATAGACACCTCGATTGCGACCTTGGTAGCGGGACAGAAGTCGGCGCAATTCACTAGACTGCACGTCCTGCTACCTGTTGCCCGAGATAACAATCCATGTACCGTGACCGTATTCGCCTGCCTTCGTTGTTGGACAAAGTGATGAGCGCTGCCGACGCTGCCGCTCTGATTGAGGACGGCATGACCGTCGGCATGAGTGGCTTTACCCGCGCCGGCGAAGCCAAGGCTGTCCCCCAGGCGCTGGCCGAGCGCGCCAAGGTCACGCCACTGAAGATCAGCCTGATGACTGGCGCAAGCCTGGGCAACGACCTCGACAAGCAGCTGACCGAAGCCGGCGTGCTGTCGCGACGCATGCCGTTCCAGGTCGACAGCACGCTGCGCAAGGCGATCAATGCCGGTGAAGTCATGTTCATCGACCAGCACTTGTCGGAAACCGTCGAGCAATTGCGCAACCAGCAACTGAAGCTGCCGGACATTGCCGTGATTGAAGCCGTAGCGATCACCGAGCAAGGGCATATCGTGCCAACCACCTCGGTGGGCAACTCGGCCAGCTTCGCGATCTTCGCCAAGCATGTGATTGTCGAGATCAACATGGCGCACAACCCGAACCTCGAAGGTCTGCACGACATCTATATTCCGACCTATCGCCCGACCCGCACCCCGATTCCATTGGTTAAAGTCGACGACCGCATTGGCAGCACCGCCATCCCGATCCCGGCGGAAAAAATCGTCGCCATCGTAGTCACCAACCAGGCTGACTCACCTTCCACTGTGCTGGCACCGGACGCCGAGACCCAAGCCATTGCCGATCACCTGATCGACTTCTTCAAACAGGAAGTGGCCGCCGGACGCATGACCAACAAGCTCGGTCCACTGCAAGCCGGCATCGGTACCATCGCCAACTCGGTGATGTGCGGCCTGATCGACTCGCCGTTCGAAGACCTGACGATGTACTCCGAGGTGCTGCAAGACTCGACCTTCGACCTGATCGACGCAGGCAAGCTGAGCTTTGCTTCGGGCAGCTCGATCACCCTGTCGAGCCGGCGCAATGCCGACGTGTTCGGCAATCTGGAGCGCTACAAGGACAAGCTGGTCCTGCGCCCGCAGGAGATTTCCAACCACCCTGAAGTCGTGCGCCGCCTGGGCATCATCGGTATCAACACGGCACTGGAGTTCGACATCTATGGCAACGTCAACTCCACTCACGTCTGCGGCACGCGGATGATGAACGGTATCGGTGGTTCGGGTGACTTCGCGCGCAACGCGCACCTGTCCGTGTTCGTGACCAAGTCGATCGCCAAGGGCGGTGCGATCTCCAGCGTGGTACCGATGGTCAGCCACGTTGACCATACCGAGCATGACGTCGACATCCTCGTGACCGAAGTGGGCCTGGCAGACTTGCGAGGCCTCGCGCCTCGGGAGCGTGCCCGGATCATCATCGACAAATGCGTGCACCCGGATTATCGCCAGGCGCTGAATGATTACTTTACCGCCGCATGCGCCATCGGCGGGCACACCCCGCACATCCTGCGTGACGCCCTGAGCTGGCACATAAACCTGGAAGAAACCGGGCAAATGCTGAAGAAGTAATTGCTACAGATAGCAGCTGGCGCAAACACAGTTTTCGCCAGCTTGCTCTTGCCACTTCGCAATATTAAAAAAACTGTACTGCTGTACTGGTCATTTCCTAGGGAAAATTCCCACTTCATCGAACAAAAACAGCACTTTTGCACCTTAACAGTGCAGACAAGTACAGTTGCCTCAATTTTGACCAGTACACCCCCTATAAACAGTTAACTGAGCTCTCACAATACAGATGAACTGTATCTACAGAGACTAGGCAAACAAGAGGATCATGGGCACCAGTTAAACCACTACCTAATCCCGCCACAAGCGGAAGGATGTCAACCATGGAACGTACACTCAGTTCCGAACTGTTCTTCGAAGACACTGCTGCAAAAACCCAGGCTTCCCTGCCTCTGCGCGTTATCGCCAACCTGATGCTGTGGCAGCGCCGCATTACCAGCCGCCATCAACTGGCTCGCCTGGATTCGCGTCTGCTGGCTGATGCCGGGATTAGTGAAGCACAACGCTACGAAGAGCTGAGCAAGCCGTTCTGGCGCTAAGTTAGCGTCGCTGGCTCTGACCCAAGGTCCACCGCCAGCAACCCGAATTGAAAAAACAAGACCCGTCGTGGGAAACCACGACGGGTCTTGTCGTTTTGGCCTGTCAAATCCGGTCTTACAGTAGGGATACCTGAAAACCAGTACAGTTTGTGAAAACACACAACTGAATAGGTACAATATCATCGCAGTGTGTCTGTCATGGATGTTCGGCCGGTGTCAGCATGGAACCTCTACTGATCAGGACAGGGACCGCGCCATGAATTCTTTACAGGATGTTTCCACTACCCCGGTTCAATCGAGAACTTGCCTGAACCGGGCCAGAGATCTGTTAACACGACTCTTCGCCAGTCTCGAAAGAGCGAGAACACGACGTTTACTGGCTCAACTCGATGATCGTCAGCTATCAGATCTTGGCATCAGCCACGCCGAACGCAGCAATGAACTGGATAAACCGTTCTGGCGCTGACCTCCTGCTTGCATGACAGGCTGTTCGAACCGACACACTCAGGCCTAATATCAGACCAGAACGTGGCGAGCGCCAAGCGCCTGGCGTCTGACTTTGCAGACACTGCGCCATTTTTAAATTGGTTTACCCAAAGGAGTTACCCCATGTCCCGACTTCGCCTGCTCAGTGCTGCAGCCCTGCTTGCCGTAGCTGCCAACGCCAGCGCAACCAGCTTCATCGTCACCACCGACGCTGTCGTCAATGCGCTCAAAGCCACCTCCGATGCGACCACCGACGTCGTTTCGTCGTCGTTCAAGGATGACAAGATCGTGCTCGCGGCCCGTGACGACGCTGCCAGCTTCGTCGCCAGCGAAGGCTCCATCCGCGGCGTGAAGCTCGAAAGCGCCCTCGACCACATTCGCCACCAGGCGCCACAGCTGAGCGCAAGCGACGCACAACTGGCGCAAGCGATCCTGACAATCTAAAAAGCTGCACAGACAAGGGGGCACGCCCGGCGTGTCCCAGTGTTTCAACGCTGGCTCTAGAATGGGCCTTGCGCTAGCCTTGGGACTCACATTCAACTGTCGAGTCTCATGCGTTTTCCTTCAAATCTCTTGATTGCTCCAGTCTTTCTTGGCCTTGGTTACTGTGGATCAGCCCACGCTTACGACGCCTTCAACCTGTCCACCCAAGGCATTGTCGCCAGCGGTTACGCCACAAGTTTGGTGACCAGCGCCCCCTTCGACCATAAACTGCTGCTCGCCGCCCAGGATGACGCTGCGGCATTCATTGCCAGTGACGGCCATCTGAGAGGTGCACGACTGGAGTCGGCCCTGCGGTATCTGCACCGAACCCGGGCAAAACTTCATGCCAGCGACCTTGAACTGGCACAAGCAATTCTCGTCCAATAGTTATCCCTGCTTTTCTGGAGTCGTTCCATGCGTAACCCGCTGATTGCTGCCACCTTAGGCCTGCTGCTGTTGGCCGATGTGGCCCAGGCACATACTCTGGTTGCCACCAGTAACATGCTGATCCGTGCCACCCAGCGCACCCTCGATTTCACCTCCGACACCACCACCTCCATTCGCGACTCGAAAATCGTGCGCGAGGCCCAGGACGACGCCGCCAGTTTCGTTGCCAGCAATGGCGACATTCGTGGCGCTCACCTGGAATCCGCTTTCGACTTGCTGCGCACCCGCGTGCCGGAAGCCCGTGACGCCAGCGACCGGGATCTCGCCGAAGCCATCCTCGCACTGTGAGGCGTCCAGGCGCCTGGCTGTTGGCCGCGGCCCTGTTGCTGCTCGGCAACACGGCCCACGCAGGCCTTCAGCTGCATCTCAAAAGCGAAGGCCTGACTCCTGCGCAACAACAAGCCAGCCAGACGTTGCTCAATGAAGCCATGCAGGCGCTGCCGCCACGCTTTATCGAGCAACTCGATCGACGCATCGACGTCGGCTGGACCGATGACATGCCGCGCAACGCCTACGGTCAGGCATCCCTGGTGTCCGAGCTCGATCTGAACCGCAACCTGCTGGCCGGCCTCACCGATGGCAGCGCCGCGACCAGAAAAACCCATCGCCCCCATGGCACCGTGCGCCAGGAACTGCTGGCTACGGTGCTGCACGAACTGACGCACATCTACGATCGCTCGCGCCTGTGGCCGGATGCCGAACGCAAGCTGATTCAGCGTTGCACCCAGCGCAACAACAGCTCAGGGCTGATTGGCATTCCCGACCAATGTCGAGGCCAGTCCGATCGGCGCTTTACCCTCAGCGACGATCCGCGCCTGCTCGACCTCGCCGGCTGGCAGCAATACGTAGGCCGTCGTGGTGAACGCGAACAGCACAATCGCCAGATTGCCCGCAGCCCGGATCTCTACGAGACCAGCAGTCCAAAGGAATTCGTCGCGGTCAACATGGAGTACTTCCTCCTCGACCCGAGCTACGCCTGTCGCCGCCCGGCGCTGTACCGCTACTACAAGGAACATTTCGGCTGGGCGCCCGCCGCCAAGGACACCTGCAGCAAAACCTTCGCTTTCCTCAATGCCGGCAACGATTTCGCCAAGACACCTTTGGGCCAGGTCGATCCGGAGCGGGTCTATGCCGTTGACTATCTGCTGGCCGAGGCTAACCAGAACCTGTTCAGCCGCTGGGGCCACAGCATGTTGCGCCTGGTGATCTGTGCGCCGGGCCGACCACGCGGACCGGATTGTCGACTGGACCTGGACCAGCATCTGGTGCTGTCGTACCGCGCCTTCGTCGGCGACGTACAGCTGTCGAGCTGGGATGGCCTGGTCGGTAAATACCCGTCGCGGCTGTTTATCCTGCCGCTGTCCCAGGTCATCGACGAATACACCAAGACCGAACTGCGCAGCCTGGCCTCCGTACCCTTGAACCTCTCGCGCAATGAGATTGAAGACGTGGTGGAACGTGCCGCGGAGATGCACTGGAGCTACGACGGCAACTACTTCTTCCTGTCAAACAACTGCGCGGTGGAGGAACTGAAACTGCTGCGCGGCGGCACCAACAACCCACAACTGGTGGGACTCGACAACATCATGCCCAACGGTTTGCTGGAAGTGCTCAAGGGCCGCGGACTGGCGGACACCAGCGTGCTGGACGATCCGCGAGAGGCCTTGCGCCTGGGTTATCGCTTCGACTCCTTCCGCGAACGCTATCAGGCCATGTTCGAGATCCTGAAAAAGCAGTTGCCGATCAAGCAGGACACCGTCGAAGAATGGCTCGACTTGAAAGCCGCGCAGCGTCGGCAATGGTTCGAGCAGGCCGATTTGCGCACCAGTGCGGCGTTGCTTCTGCTGGAGCAAGCGAGTTTCCGGCAACAGTTGCTATTGGCCCAGGATGAAGTGAAACAGCGTTATCTGGGCGCCCGAGAGCTGAAGAATGGCGGCATGGACAAGGCCAACGAGACGCTCAAGGACATTCTCGCCAACAGTGGCTTCCTCAGCCGGCCGGCGGAGCTGCTGGGCACCAACGGTTACGGCTTGCCACAACCGAGCGAGTGGCAGCATCTGGAAGCGGAAAGCAGCCAGCGCCAGAAGCAGCTCCTGGCGCTGTCCGGGGATCTGGACAAGGAAGTCAGAGCGTTGCTTGAACCGGGCCGGGCCGCGGAAATGGCCGCCAACGAGGCCAACGTGAAGCAGATTGGCGAGCACCTGCGCAAGCTGCACAAGGCGTCGGGCGGGATAGAGTTGCCTTGACCCCTTAGGTTGCTGCATTTNCCAACGTGAAGCAGATTGGCGAGCACCTGCGCAAGCTGCACAAGGCGTCGGGCGGGATAGAGTTGCCTTGACCCCTTAGGTTGCTGCATTTTGTGGCGAGGGGGCTTGCCCCCGTTGGGTTGCGAAGCGGCCCCAGCACTCGTCACTTGAGTCGCCGGGCCGGCTGCGCCGTCCAACGGGGGCAAGCCCCCTCGCCACAATGAGTATGCTACTTAGTACAGAACCCCCTGCAGAACCTCATAGACCATCCCGGTTCCTGCCGCGATCAGCACAACGTCCGCGCCCGCGCGACGCCATTCGTAGCCCGGGTAATACGGCAACCGGCTCAACGCGCGGTTATCCAGGCGCTCGCCGTAATAGCCCCGAGGCAGCGGCCTGCCACGCACCACGATGACACCCGGTGGCGGTGGAGCACCGCGGACGAAATACACATGATTGTCGTGGATCGTCTGGCGAACAGGGGCGAAGTCCCGGGGTGGAGGCCCACCGCGATGGTAGTCCTGCGGGCCTCGGCGCTCGTCACCATGATAATCACCATGGTTATCGTAATGGCCGTGACCGTCGTGCTGATCAGCGTTGGCATGCAGGGTCGCGCCGAGCAGCAGCACACCGAGGCTGGCCATCAGGCGTTTCGACATTTTCATCAGGTCTTTCCTCACAACACACAGCAAAAAGGGCTTCAGAACGCAGTCCTGAAGCCCTCGGTCTTGCTGTTTAGTCTGTGCCGCGAGGCTCTAATTCCTCTGTATCAGGAACTTTACCCTCAGCTGACACGGGCTTTACGCACGCCGTCGGCCAATGCCGAGCAAAGGCTCAGCACACCATCGATCGCCTGATCCGGCGTCGAGGCATTGGCGATGTGATCGATCAGCGCCGAACCCACGACCACACCGTCCGCCAGACGCGCGATAGACGCTGCTTGCTCCGGCGTGCGAATGCCGAAACCGATGCTGATCGGCAGATCGGTATGGCGACGCAAACGCGCGACCGCTTCTTCAACGTGCTCCAGCGTCGCTGCGCCAGCACCGGTCACACCGGCAACGGACACGTAGTAAACAAACCCGGAGCTGCCGTTAAGCACGGTTGGCAGACGCACATCGTCGGTGGTCGGGGTGGTCAGACGGATGAAGTCCAGGCCGGCAGCCTGTGCCGGATCGCACAACTCGCCGTTATGCTCGGGAGGCATGTCGACCACGATCAGACCATCGACCCCGGCCTCTTTCGCTTCGGCGATAAAGCGCGGCACGCCATATTTGTGGATCGGGTTGAAGTACCCCATCAGCACCAGCGGCGTTTCGTTGTTGTCCTTGCGGAACTCGCGAACCATTTGCAGGGTTTTCACCAGGTTCTGCTTGGCGGCCAGGGCACGGATGTTGGCGAGCTGGATCGCCGGGCCGTCGGCCATCGGATCGGTGAAGGGCATGCCCAGTTCGATGACGTCGGCGCCCGCTGCCGGCAAACCTTTGAGGATTGCCAGGGACGTGTCATAGCCCGGATCGCCAGCGGTCACGAAGGTCACCAGGGCGGCGCGGTTCTGTTCCTTGAGTTCGGCAAAACGCGTTTGCAGGCGGCTCATCAGTGTTTCTCCTGCTTCGATTGTTCCATATGGTGCATCACGGTCTGCATGTCTTTGTCGCCACGGCCGGACAGGTTGACCACCATCAGGTGATCCTTCGGCAGCTTCGGTGCGCGTTTGAACACCTCGGCCAGGGCATGGGCGCTTTCCAGGGCAGGGATGATCCCTTCCAGGCGGCAGCATTGGTGGAACGCGGCGAGGGCTTCGTCGTCAGTCACCGAGGTGTACTGAACGCGGCCGATGTCGTGCAACCAGGCGTGTTCCGGACCGATGCCAGGGTAATCGAGGCCGGCAGAGATCGAGTGGGCATCGATGATCTGGCCATCGTCGTCCTGCAGCAGGAAGGTGCGGTTGCCGTGCAGCACACCCGGTACGCCGCCATTCAGGCTGGCCGCATGCTTGCCGGTCTCGATGCCGTAGCCGGCCGCTTCGACGCCGATGATTTCGACGCTCTTGTCGTCGAGGAACGGGTGGAACAGGCCCATGGCGTTGGAGCCGCCACCAATGCACGCCACCAGGCTGTCCGGCAGGCGGCCTTCCTGGGCTTGCAGCTGCTCACGGGTTTCCTTGCCGATCACGGCCTGGAAGTCGCGAACCATTGCCGGGTAAGGGTGCGGACCGGCCACGGTGCCGATCAGGTAGAAGGTGCTGTCGACGTTGGTCACCCAGTCACGCAGGGCTTCGTTCATCGCATCCTTCAGCGTGCCGGTACCGGCCACCACCGGGATAACTTCGGCGCCCAGCAGCTTCATGCGAAACACGTTGGCCTGCTGACGTTCGATGTCGGTCGTGCCCATGTAGATCACGCAATCCAGACCGAAACGCGCAGCGACGGTGGCCGTGGCCACACCGTGCATGCCGGCGCCGGTCTCGGCAATGATGCGTTTCTTGCCCATGCGCCGCGCCAGCAGGATCTGGCCGATGCAGTTGTTGATCTTGTGCGCGCCGGTGTGGTTCAGCTCTTCGCGCTTGAGGTAGATCTTCGCGCCGCCACAGAACTCGGTCAGACGCTCGGCGAAGTACAGCGGGCTTGGACGGCCGACGTAGTCGCGCTGGAAGTAGGCCAGCTCTTCCTTGAATGCAGGATCGTCCTTGGCCAACTCATATTCACGGGCCAGGTCGAGGATCAACGGCATCAGGGTTTCGGCAACGTAGCGGCCACCGAACGCGCCAAACAGGCCGTTGGCATCAGGGCCGTTGCGCAGATTAGTCTGGGTCATTTGGCGCTCCAGTTGAATGCGTGAAGTGATGCATAAAGAGATAGTGGGCTTCACTCTACCCCTGACGCCCCGGCCTGAAAACCGATAAGATCGCCACAACCTGTCAGGAAAACTCACAGATCCCATGAGCCATGACCTTCCGCCGCTGAACGCGCTTCGCGCCTTCGAAGCCACCGCCCGCCTGAACAGCGTCAGTCAGGCGGCCGAGCAGCTGCACGTCACCCATGGGGCCGTCAGCCGGCAACTGAAAGTCCTCGAAGAGCACCTGGGTGTGAGCCTGTTCATCAAGGACGGTCGCGGCCTGAAACTCACAGATGCCGGGTTACGCCTGCGTGACGCCAGCAGCGAAGCCTTCGAGCGCCTGCGCAGTGTTTGCGCCGAACTCACACAAAGCACAGCCGACGCCCCGTTCGTGCTCGGTTGCTCGGGAAGCCTGCTGGCGCGCTGGTTTATCCCGCGACTGGGGAGACTCAACGCCGACCTGCCGGACTTGCGCCTGCACCTGTCGGCCGGAGAAGGCGATCTCGATCCGCGAAGACCGGGGCTGGACGCCTTGCTGGTCTTTGCCGAGCCACCGTGGCCGGCGGACATGCAGGTTTTCGAGCTGGCCGGCGAACGCATCGGTCCGGTCATGAGCCCCCGGTTCAGCGGCTATGAACGGCTCAGGCAAGCGCCGGAAACCGCACTGTTGAGCGAACCCTTGCTGCACACCACCTCACGCCCGCAAGCCTGGCCGAACTGGGCGCAACCACGCGGCCTCGACGCCAGGGCGTTGAAGTACGGTCAGGGATTTGAACATTTGTATTACTTGCTCGAAGCCGCCGTTGCCGGCCTGGGCGTGGCGATTGCCCCCGAACCCCTGGTGGCCGAGGACTTGAAGGCCGGCCGCCTGGTTGCACCATGGGGTTTCAGTGAAACCCCGGCACAACTGGCGTTGTGGCTACCCAAGCGCGCCGCGGACGGACGCGCCCGGCAACTGGCCCAGTGGCTCAGGAACGAGCTGCATCGAGCGGATTAATCACGCTTGCACAACAGGTAAGCGGCCAGCAGGCCCAATGCACCCACGGCGACACCGGCTGTTGTCCAGGGGTGCTCCTGGGCGTAGTCGCGGGTGGCAATCCCGGTTTCGCGGGTTTTGACCTTGACCTCTTCATAGGCATCGGCCAGCAGGTGGCGTGAGTGCCTCAAGGCATTCTCGGCGTTGCTTTTAAGGGTCTTGAGGGTTTTACGCGACTCGTCCGAGGCGTCGTCCTTCAGGCTTTCCAAAGACTTGAGCAGACTCTCGATCTCGGCTTCCATGCTTTGCAATGAGGCTTTGCGTAACGAGGTGTTGGCCATGGTGGCTCTCCTGCATTGGTGGTCAGTGGCGTGTGTTGGTTGGGACTTCAGGGGTGCGAGAAAGTGCAGAAAATCTGAACCTCATCCAGAGAACGCCCAACACAAGAAATAGGAAAAATCACTGCTAGGCTGTAATTCACACGCCGAGGAGAACGCCATGTCTGACCATCACACCTACAAGAAAGTCGAGCTGGTCGGCTCATCCACCAGCAGTATCGAAGATGCGATCAACAACGCACTGGCCGAAGCCAGTAAAAGCCTCAAGTACATGGAATGGTTTGAAGTGACCGAGACCCGAGGGCACATTCGGGACGGCAAGGCTGCGCACTTTCAGGTGACCTTGAAAGTCGGGTTTCGAATTGCCAGTAGCTGACTTTGGGCTAGTCTTCTGAACTTGCACGCCGGACGAATGCCATAGGGAATGGCAATGCGCTACATGAGTGCGTCCGGCTGACGGCTGGTTACCCCTATGATCCGACCAGGGAATGCAACCGATGAAGAAGTATATGTTGGTGGTAGGTTTGTTGAGCCTTGCGGGGACCGCATTGGCGGGCGGCAAGCCATGCGAAGAGCTGAAAGCAGAAATCGCAGCGAAACTCGATGCCAAGGGCGTTTCCGGATATTCGCTGGAGATTGTCGATAAAGGCGCCGCTGCCGGCGGGAAAGTTGTTGGTAAATGCGAGGCGGGCGCCAAAGTGATCGTCTATAAAAAGTAGGCAGAATTCCGCCTGAAAAAAAGCCGACACCACGGTGTCGGCTTTTTTACGCCTGGCGTTTGAGTATCAGCCTCGCATGACCTGCGCCAGCAACTCGTAGGAATGCACGCGATCCGAATGTTCGTACAGGTCACAGGTGAAAATCAGCTCGTCAGCCTGGGTCTGCTCAATCAGGACCTCGAGTTTGGCGCGGATTTTCTGCGGGCTGCCGATCATGGCCAGGCCAAGGAAATCGTGCACGGCCTCTCTCTCATGGGGCAGCCACAGGCCGTCCATGGTCTTGACCGGAGGGCGCTGCACCAGGCTTTGGCCACGCATCAGGGCAAGAATCCGCTGGAACACCGAAGTCGCCAGGTAATCGGCCTGCTCATCGGTATCGGCTGCCACCAATGGCACACCGAGCATCACGTAGGGTTTATCCAGTACGGCTGACGGCTTGAAGTGATTGCGGTACACCCTAATCGCTTCATGCATATAGCGCGGTGCGAAATGTGAAGCGAAGGCGTAGGGCAAACCGCGCTCACCCGCCAGTTGTGCGCTGAACAAGCTCGATCCCAACAACCAGACCGGCACATTGGTCCCGGTTCCCGGCATGGCGATGATGCGTTGATCCGGGGTACGCGGCCCGAGGTAGCGTACCAGTTCCGCTACATCTTCCGGGAAGTCGTCGGCGCTGCCGGAACGTTCGCGGCGCAGCGCACGTGCGGTCATCTGGTCGGAACCGGGGGCGCGACCCAGGCCCAGATCAATCCGGCCCGGATAAAGGCTTTCCAGGGTGCCGAACTGCTCGGCAATCACCAGCGGTGCATGGTTGGGCAACATCACTCCGCCCGAACCGACACGAATGGTCGATGTACCACCGGCCAGATAACCAAGCAGCACCGATGTCGCGGAACTGGCGATGCCGTCCATGTTGTGGTGCTCCGCTACCCAGAAGCGGTTGTAGCCGAACTTCTCGACGTGTTGCGCCAGGTCCAGCGAGTTGCGCAGCGACTGGGCCGCGCTGCCGTTCTCGCGCACCGGCACCAGATCGAGGGTCGAGAACTTGATATCGGACAGTCGTTTCATGAACCTGCTTCTCCAATTGAGGGCGCAGGTTTGTTCTTGCGAACGCAAACCTGCCGAATCCAAAAGCGTGTTCATGCAATGTGGGCATATACCCGAGTTTCAATAGCCTGGTAAAAAATCCCGCAAAAAAAGCAGATTTACCGGACGAGGTGAATATCTCCGGGCGACCCGGGTGCGATTCGAAGATCAACCTGGAGGCAACATCGGTCGGCTGGACTTTCATTGAAACGAAAAAGATCGCTGCCTTGCGCAACCTGCCGGGATCGTTCGGCAAAAGGTGCTCAAAACTGCGAACTTTTTTGCGTCGTGACAGATTTGCCCGCTAAAACTATGGTCGAATAAATGACAGCAGCAAAAACCCGTGAATATGCGTGCTGCCTCAAAGGAGCTTCAACCATGAAACGTTTTGCCCTGGCGGTTATCTGTTGCGCACTGGCCACTTCGGCCCTCGCAGCGCCGAAACCTTGCGAAGAACTCAAGGCCGAGATCGAAGCCAAGATTCAGGCCAGTGGCGTCACCGCCTACACACTTGAAATCGTCACCAACGACGAGGTGCACGACCAGAACATGGTCGTTGGCTCGTGCGAGAACGGCACCAAGAAAATCATCTACCAGAAGAACGACCGCTGACACTTCACATCAGGCAGTAGGATTCCCGATCTTCAGCGACGATCTCGCGCTTGGCGTTGTACAGCCGGGCCTCGGGTATGAAGGCGATTGAGCGACCCTGGAGCACATACCGCTGACCGGCTTCGAAATGATCGTAATTGATGGTCAGGTAGCAGATCCGTTCAGAGGGGCCGCTCATCATGCTCAATCCGCCACCACCGGGTACTTCAAAGTCGAAACGGACGATCAGTTCGTGGCTGCCCGGTGTAACCTCAAAGTAGCGCCCGTCGCGCAGGCGCTGCTTGTCCAGTCGTTCGGCCATCAGCAACTTGTCGTTAGGGAAGGGCGTAGAGAATTCTACCCAGGCCATCTTCGGATTAGCCGCCGGCATCGGGCTCTGGCAACCGGCAACAACACTGGCGGCGAGTAACAGCATCAACCTGCGCATGATGAATGCCCCAAGGGATTATGCATTCAGCATAACGCCGATCAGGTGTGTTGACATCCCGCGGGCTTGCCCTGGCCAATCACTTTTCGCTGCTGATCGTAGAGTTTCGCCCAAGGTCGAAAACCAATGTTTCCCGCCTGTAGCTCATAACGCTCACCCGCGTTGAAGTCGTTGAATTTCACGTTCAACTGACAATCGCGCCACAACGGCTCGGCGTTAGGACCGATGTTGGTGGGCTGGACCGGAAACTGATAGCGGACCGTCAACTCATGGCTACCGGGCTGGACTTCGAAATAGCGTTTATCGTCAGTGGCCTTGTTATCGACCTCCAGCGCCTGCAGCGCCGTATTTTTCTGCTTTGAGTCCAGGTCGATCCAGGCTTGCGCAGGATCAGGGCGAGGTATTCCGAAACCAGCACAGCCGGCCAGAAACAACAGGCCACCCGTCAGTACCAACTTGCGCATAGCGGAGCTCCATTCAAGCGGGATAGTCTTGTGCAAAGACTCTCCAAGGAAGAATTATTGTGTTCAGGCCGCTTCCTAGCCTTGATTTACTTGATCGCGTTTTTCGCGTTTTGTTTCCGTGTGTGTTGTTTTTGTTGCTCAACGGTTGCGCCAGCGTCAGCTATTACAGCCAGTTGGCCACCGGCCAACTGCAGTTACTGCGGGCCCGGGAGCCTGTTTCCAGTGTGATCGCCGACCCGGCGCGCGATGAAAAACTGCGCACACACCTGGAGCAATCGCAAAAGGCCCGAACGTTTGCCAGCCAGAAACTGCACCTGCCGGATAACCTGAGTTACCGCTTGTACGCGGACATTGGGCGTCCCTACGTCGTCTGGAATGTCTTCGCCACACCGGAATTTTCCCTCAAGCCCGTCAACCACTGCTTTCCCGTTGCCGGTTGCGTGGCCTACCGCGGTTACTACAGCCAGAGCGCCGCCCGCGGCGAAGCGGCCGTACAGCGCATACAGGGCTTGGACGTGTCGATTGGTGGCGTCGAAGCGTATTCGACGCTTGGCTGGTTCAATGACCCGATCATCAGTTCGATGATGGGCTGGGGCGACGAGCGACTGGCCACGCTGATCTTTCACGAGCTGGCCCATCAGCGCTTCTATGTGAAGGACGACACGGAGTTCAATGAGTCCTTTGCCACCTTCGTCGAGCAGGAAGGCACTCGCCAATGGCGCGCCTATCGCCTGCTGCCACCGGCTGACAATGCGCAGGCGCGGCAGCGCGACCAGTTCACCGAGTTGGTGCTCAAGACCCGCACCCGTCTGGAACAGCTCTACAGCTTGCCGTTGCCCACTGAACAAATGCGCCAGCGCAAGGCGGTCGAATTCGAGCGTTTGCGCAGCGACTACCGACAAATGCGCGACCGCCAGTGGGCTGGAGACAAACGCTACGACGCCTGGGTCTATGCCCCCATGAACAATGCCCGGCTATTGCCGTTTGGCTTGTACGATCAATGGGTACCGGCATTTACCGCGCTGTTCCATCAGGTGGATGGCAACTGGCTGCAGTTCTATGCTGCCGTGGAGAAGCTCGGCGCCTTGCCCACGGACGAGCGCAAGGCAGCGTTGAAAACCCTGGCTGACGGCACCCATCAACCAAAGAACCAGTAGCAGACCCCGATTGAACCCAGCACCCCGGCAAGCTCCGCCAGCAAGGCGCAGCCAACCGCATGGCGCGCGCGCTGGATGCCCACGGCGCCGAAGTACACCGCCAGGACATAGAACGTGGTCTCGGTGCTGCCCTGGACCGTTGCCGCCACCAGCGCCGGGAAGCTGTCTACGCCCGAGGTCCTCATGGTTTCAATCAACATCGCCCGGGCGGCGCTACCGGAGAAGGGTTTGACCATCGCCGTCGGCAACGCATCGACGAAGCGCGTATCCCAACCGGCCCACGCCACCAGATGGCGAATCCCGTCCAGGCCGAAGTCCAGTGCCCCGGAGGCGCGCAATACGCCCACCGCACAGAGCATCGCCACCAGGTAAGGCAGCAGGTTCCTGGCGACGTCGAAACCCTCTTTGGCACCTTCGACGAAGGCCTCGTAGACCTTCACTTTGCGCAGCGCACCAATCAGCAGAAACAGCATGATCAGGCCAAACAGCGTCAGGTTGCCGAGGATCGATGACAGGCCGGCCAGCGCGGTCGCTGAAAGGGTCGCCAGCAATGCCATGAACGCACCGAGGGCGAGGGCGCCAGGGATCAGGTAGGCCAGCACCACGGGGTCCCAGATGCGCAAGCGCTGCATGAACGCCACCGACAGGAAGCCGACAATGGTCGAGCAACTGGTCGCCAGCAGGATCGGCAGGAACACCAGCGTCGGGTCAGGCGCGCCTTGCTGGGCGCGATACATGAAGATGGTCACCGGCAGCAGGGTCAGCGAGGAGGCGTTGAGCACCAGGAACAGAATCTGGGCGTTGCTGGCGACGGTAGCGCTGGGATTGAGTTCTTGCAGCGCTTTCATGGCCTTGAGGCCGATCGGCGTGGCGGCGTTGTCCAGGCCCAGGCCATTGGCGGCGAAGTTGAGGGTGATCAGGCCGATGGCCGGATGACCCGGCGGAACCTCAGGCATCAGGCGCAAGAACAGCGGGCCCAAGGCCTTGGCCAACCATTCGACGATCCCGGCTTTCTCGGCAATGCGCAGAAAACCGAGCCAGAGGGTGAGGGTACCGAACAACAGCACCATGACTTCGACCGATAGCTTGGCCATGGCAAAAATGCTTTCCACCATCGCCGCGAATATCCCGGCGTTACCTCCAATCAGCCACTGAGCCAGCGCCGACACGGCTGCCACGATGAAGAAGCCAAGCCACAGGCCATTGAGCATCAGTCAAATCCCCCAAAAGATCCGCGAATGATAGCGGGGTGGCCAGAAACGACAAACCCCGAATTTCTTCGGGGTTTGTCTGTTATTGCCTGCACCACTCCCACAAGGGAGATGGCATCAGTTCTTGGAAATTTCACCCACCGGCAATTTTTCCTTGCTGCGCCAGTGCGGCAGGGAGTTCCAGTAGCGCTGGCCCTTGGCGTCGTCGTACATGCCTTCCCAACGAGCGATAACCAGAACAGCCAGGGCGTTGCCGATCACGTTCAGTGCGGTACGGGCCATGTCCATGACGCGGTCGACACCGGCGATGAACGCCAGGCCTTCCAGTGGAATACCGACGCTGCCCAAGGTGGCCAGCAGCACCACGAAGGACACGCCCGGTACGCCGGCGATGCCTTTGGAGGTGACCATCAACGTCAGTACCAGCAGCAGTTGCTGGCTGATCGACAGGTCGATGCCATACAGCTGGGCAATGAAGATCGCCGCGATGCTTTGGTACAGGGTCGAACCGTCGAGGTTGAACGAGTAACCGGTCGGTACCACGAAGCTGCAAATGGCTTTCGGCGCACCGTAGGCTTCCATCTTCTCGATCACGCGCGGCAGCACGGTTTCAGAAGAAGCGGTGGAGTAGGCCAGCACCAGCTCATCCTTGAAGATGCGCATCAGCTTGATCACCGAGAAGCCGAACAGGCGTGCGATCAGGCCCAGGATCACGAAAGCGAAGAAGGCGATGGCGACGTAAACCAGAATCACCAGTTTGGCCAGCGGCAGCAGCGACGCGAAGCCGAAGTTGGCCACGGTCACCGCGATCAGCGCGAACACGCCGATCGGGGCGTAGTTCATGATCATGTGAGTGACCTTGAACATGCTTTCCGATACGCCCTGGAACATCTTCACCAGCGGCTCGCGCAGGTCTGCCTGCAGGCTCGACAGGCCAAGACCGAACAATACGGAGAAGAAGATGATCGGCAGCATTTCGCCGCGGGCCATGGCCGCGAAGATGTTCGACGGGATCAGGTTGAGGATGGTTTCGATGAACGCGTGTTCATGCTGAACCTCGGCCGCCGTGGCCTGGTACTTGGAAATGTCCACAGTGCCCAGGGTGCTCATGTCGATGCCGGCACCCGGATGGAACAGGTTGGCCAGCAACAGACCGACCACGATGGCGATGGTGGTGACGATCTCGAAGTAAATGATGGTCTTGAGGCCGATACGCCCCAGTTTCTTGGCGTCACCGACGCCTGCGATGCCGACGACCAGGGAGGAAATGACGATCGGAATCACGATCATCTTGATCAGACGGATAAAGATATCGCCTGCCGGTTGCAGGACGTTGCTGATCCACCAGGCTTTTTCGGCACTGAAATGGTTGAGCAGCGCACCGATTGCAATCCCCAATACCAGACCGATGAGGATCTGCCAGGCGAGGCTAAGCTTTGCCTTCTTCATATCTTTACCCTTACTTGCGTTTGACTCAGGGAGATGCGCGAACTGGAACGCTTATGGCGAAAAAGTCTAGTGCATCTTCCCCCCGTATAAGGTGCCCCGGAACGCGTATTCACGGCTCTCTGGCAGGCGAAAAAAGGCGCAACTATTCCGATGCAAGGAAGCGCCGTCTAATGCCGTAAACGCCTACCCTATGCCGAATCGGCATGAGGTTTTTTTACTGAAAGCGACGTCGCAATCGGTTCGAATGCGACATTTCGGCAGGCAAAAGTGCCGTGAACCGGTCATCACAGAGCAGATTGAACATTTATTGAGCGGTGGCCGAGCGTTGATTTTTCAGCAAAATCCCGCAGGACGAAGCGAAAAATCGTGGCCAAAGAAAGGTTATTATTCTCGATATACGGTCGCGGGTGAAACACCGGGAAAAGTATTTTGCGACGCGTCAACGACAAGGAAGCGAAAACAGTGGTGAAAACGAGACGGGCGCTCTATTTCAATGTGTTGCGTGATCAAGCCCTTCGCAAGTCCGTCGAGCCATGGGGGTGCGACGAACTTGCGCAGCAGCTTTTCCTGACCCGGCCCTTGCGCAGGCACTCCCTGTACCCGTAGGTCACTCCGCCCCTGAAACAGGCAGAACGTCCCGACCCCATGGTCATGCGCCAGCCTTCCTCAGGTGACGCAGGTGGAAGAAGGCGCCGTGGCCTCCTCTCGTATCAGCCTCGACCGCGACGGCCAAAGAAGAAGGAAGCGATGAACATTACCAGGAACACGACAAACAGAATCTTGGCGATACCCGTGGCGGTGCCCGCGATACCACCGAAGCCCAGTACGGCAGCGACGATGGCGATGATCAGGAATGTAATTGCCCAGCTCAACATGGTGATTCTCCTTACGCTTCTGTTTGGAGTTGCTGCGTTTCCCGGCGCATCGGGTGCGGCGGAAGTTTTGTCTAGAACACCCAACGCTCTTGATGACGCATCTCACCCACAGGCCTGGCCTGGTCGACATCCATCATGTGCATCGGGGTGCTATCGGCCTGACCGCTGCCGACAGCGCTGAATTGGGTTTGGGTCGGATGTGGCATCGACAGGAATGGCGCTTGCGGCTGCCGACCCTGCTCCCAGCGCAGAAACTGCTGGCCGCAGATCAAGGTGAGCAACAGCGCCAGAACAGCAAACAGCCCTTGCTGGATATGCACAGGCGACAGACGCAGGTGGGCGGCACGTTGACGGTTCATCCTGGAGCTCCTACCACTCGGGTCGGTATTCACTAGCGGGCGCTTGTTTTTGAATGCCCTGGTTAACCAGACATCTGCAGAGCGCATGCCAGCTTTGATTCGAAATAATCTCCTTTAATTTCAATATGTTATGAGCTCAAAAGAAATCACTTCGCGCGCATCCTGCACGATGCCACCGGTGCAGTCGTGCGTATTGCACGATTCGTTTAAAGGGCAGGTGTAAATTTTTTGAATTGGGAGGAGGGCATGGATGTCAGAAATACACGCGGTGCGCTGTCAGAAACGGGACATCTATCAAAAGCCCCGCATAATCAGCTGACTAACCGATACATCGGATGAAAGCTACCCTGCAATGACAGCATTGGCTCAGTATCAATCATGCAACTTGCCCGATTTTTCCGGGCCTAAATAAAGATCATTCATTAAGGAGCGCAGGAAAATGGAATCAGCCACTGAGCATCAAGGCCGCATTCTGCTGGTGGACGATGAGTCCGCGATCCTGCGTACCTTCCGTTATTGCCTTGAAGACGAAGGCTACAGCGTGGCCACCGCCACCAGTGCCGCGCAGGCAGACACACTGTTACAGCGGCAGGTCTTCGACCTGTGCTTCCTCGATTTGCGTCTGGGTGAAGACAACGGCCTCGATGTGCTGGCCCAGATGCGCATCCAGGCGCCCTGGATGCGCGTGGTGATCGTCACCGCGCACTCGGCCGTCGACACGGCGGTGGACGCGATTCAGGCCGGTGCCGCCGACTATCTGGTCAAACCCTGCAGCCCCGATCAACTGCGGCTGGCAACCGCCAAGCAACTGGAGGTGCGGCAACTGTCGGCACGCCTGGAAGCCCTGGAAGGAGAAGTGCGCAAGCCCAAGGACGGGCTCGATTCCCACAGCCCCGCCATGAAAGTGGTACTCGAAACCGCCCGCCAGGTTGCCACGACTGATGCCAATATCCTGATTCTTGGTGAGTCCGGTACCGGCAAGGGCGAACTGTCCCAAGCCATTCACGGCTGGAGCAAGCGCGCGAAGAAATCCTGCGTCACGATCAACTGCCCGTCGCTGACCGCCGAGCTCATGGAAAGCGAACTCTTCGGCCACAGCCGCGGCGCTTTCACCGGCGCCAGCGAAAGCACCCTGGGCCGAGTCAACCAGGCTGACGGCGGGACGCTGTTTCTCGACGAAATCGGCGACTTTCCCCTGACATTGCAACCCAAGTTGCTGCGTTTCATTCAGGACAAGGAATATGAACGCGTCGGTGATCCGGTGACCCGTCGTGCCGATGTGCGCATCCTTGCGGCCACCAACCTCAACCTTGAGGACATGGTCCGCGACGGGCGCTTCCGTGAAGACCTGCTCTATCGCCTGAATGTCATTACCTTGCACCTGCCACCGCTACGCGAACGCCGCGAAGATATTCTCAACCTGGCCGATCGTTTCCTGGCGCGCTTCGTCAAGGAGTACGCCCGTCCCGCGCGCGCCTTCAGCGATGAGGCCCGGGAAGCGCTGCTGGGCTATCGCTGGCCAGGCAACATTCGTGAACTGCGCAACGTGATCGAGCGGGCGAGCATCATCTGTCCGCAGGAGCGAGTCGAGATCAGTCACTTGGGCATGGCCGAAACCCCGGTCAACAATGCACCGCGCATCGGCGCGGCATTGAGCCTGGATGAGCTGGAAAAGGCCCACATCGGCGCGGTCCTTGCCACCGCCGACACGCTGGACCAAGCGGCCAAGACCCTGGGTATCGACGCCTCGACGCTGTACCGCAAACGCAAGCAGTACAATTTGTGAGCCATAGCCGATGAAACTGGCGATGAAATTGCGCACCCGGCTTTTCCTGAGCATTTCCGCGCTGATCACCGTCGCCTTGCTCGGGCTTCTGCTCGGGCTGGTCAGCGTGATGCAGATGGCCGGCAGCCAGGAAGCACTGATCCGCAGCAATTTCATCACCCTGGACCTGGGGCTCAAGCTGCGCCAGACCCTGGGCGACCAGTTAATCATCATGCTGAGCGAGAAACCCGATCCTGCGGCCTTCGCGGCCTCGAGGCTGCATTACTTCGAACTGCTCGAACAAGGCATTGCCCAGGAACCGGCAGAAACAGGCAGCGAATACGGTTTCAGAAAAGCCAAGGCCGATTACGAGCGCTTTATCCAGGCTTATGAAGCGTCCCCGGACACCTCGAAAGTGCTCAGCAGCCACGACGACCTCACCGATAAATTCAACGCGCTGCGCAATGGCCTGATCGCCGAGCACAAGCGCGCGCTGGATAACATCAACGATACCGAGCGCCAGGCTCGGGAGCGGGCACTGTTGATTGCCGGGTTGCTCGGTCTGGTGGGGCTGGCAGTATTGATCATCGGCTTTGTGACCGCGCAGGCCATGGCCCGGCGTTTCGGCGAGCCCATCGAGGCCTTGGCCAAGGCCGCGGACAATATCGGCCAGGGCAATTTCGATGTCACCCTGCCGATCTCTTCGGCGGTGGAGCTGAACCAGCTGACCCGGCGTTTCGGGATCATGGCCCAGGCGCTGCGTGAACATCAGGCCACCAACGTCGATGAGTTGCTGGCCGGTCAGCAGCGATTGCAGGCCGTGCTCGACAGCATCGACGACGGCCTGCTGATGATCGACCGTCAGGGCCACCTGGAACACCTTAACCCCGTGGCCCAGCGTCAACTGGGCTGGGACTCCGATCGCCTGGGCCAAGGGTTGGGCACGGCGCTGGAGCGCCCCGAACTCGACCAGCAACTGCAACTGGTGCTGCGCGGCGGCACGCTGGAGCGGGCGCCGGAAGACTTGGGTATCGAAGTCGACGGCGAATCGCGACTGCTGACCTATAGCCTGACCCCGGTCAGCCATACCCAAGGTCATATTCTCGGTGCCGTGATGGTGCTGCATGACGTCACGGAACAGCGTGCCTTCGAACGGGTTCGCAGCGAATTCGTATTGCGCGCATCCCATGAATTACGCACACCGGTCACCGGTATGCACATGGCCTTCGGATTGTTCCGTGAGCGCGCGCACTTTGCCCCGGACTCCCGGGAAGCCGACCTGCTCGATACCGTGAATGAAGAGATGCAGCGGTTGATGCAATTGATCAACGACCTGCTGAATTTCTCCCGTTACCAGAACGGATTGCAGAAACTCACCCTGGCGCCGTGTTCCATTGAGGCGTTACTGGAACAAGCCCAGTCACGCTTTGTCACATCGGCCAAAGAGAAGGAAATCAGCCTGTTGGTGGAGGTGCAGGGGCCTTTGCCCCGTTTGCAGGCCGACCAGCCACAGCTGGACCGGGTACTCGACAACCTGCTCGACAACGCCTTGCGTCATACCGGCTCCGGCGGGCGGATACGCCTGCAGGCCAGGCGCCATGGCGACCGGGTCATCATCAGTGTCGAGGACAACGGCGAAGGCATTGCCTACGGTCAGCAGGGGCGGATCTTCGAGCCGTTCGTGCAGGTTGGACGCAAGAAGGGCGGGGCCGGGCTCGGCCTGGCCTTGTGCAAGGAAATCGTGCAACTGCACGGCGGGCGGATGGGCGTCTATTCAAGGCCGGGGCAAGGCACTCAGTTCTACATGGCGTTGACCGTTTAAGTCGCGCTCACGCTTCATCATCCAGGCGCCGGCCAGCGGCGGCCAGACGCCTTCCCCGGGTAATCAATTCAATGAACTGCACGGCGCTCAGTGCGTGGGCGAACAGCCAGCCCTGGCCGAACTTCACGCCTTCACTGCTCAGGAACTCGGCCTGGGCCTCATGTTCGATGCCCTCGGCGATCACCTTCAGGTGCAGCGACTGGGCCATGTGAATGATGTGCGGGGCCACACCGCTGCTGGCGGCGTCATGACCCAATGCATCAACGAACGCCTTGTCGATTTTCAGGCAATCCACCGGCAGGGTTTGCAGATAGGCGAGGCTGCAATAGCCGGTGCCGAAGTCATCGATCAACACCTGGTGCCCGACATCCCGCAACGATTGCAGGTTTTCCCGGGCCACCACCACATCGACCAGCCCGCGTTCGGTGACCTCAAAGGCAATTTGCCGCGCAGCCACGCGATGCAGGGACAGCAGTCGCGCCATCACCTGGCCGATCCGCGGAACCATCACATCACATGCCGCGAGATTGACCGAGATATACAGTTGCGGGTTGGCACGCAGCAACTGGCCGAGCTGCTCGAGCAGGCGTTGCAGGACAAAGTCCGTCATCTGGCGAATCTGCCCGGTGTTCTCCGCCATCGGAATGAACAGGTCGGGGCTGGTCAGGCTACCGTCCGGCCTGCGCCAGCGCAGCAGCGCTTCGGCCCCGACACAGTTGCGGCTATCGAGGTCGAAGATCGGTTGATACAACACCTGCAATTCGCCACGGCGAATGGCGCCGGTCAGCTCGGCGTCCAGCGACTGCCGCTGGCGCACCAGCAGGAACACCAGGAACCCGACGCAAATGCCCAGCGCGAGACTGGCCGGCAGCAGCCACCACCAGACCGACGGAATATGAATACCGGTACGCGGGCTGATCAACACCAATTGATACTCCGGGTTGTCAGTGGGCATGCGGTATATCAGGCGTGTCTGGGTAATCTGCAGCGCATCACGGTTTTTCGGCGGCCAGGACTCGACCGGCGGCCAGATCTGAGAGGCGCCCAGCACCGGAATCGCGCGCGCACCATGGTCCAGGACAACCAGCAGACTGCTGCCCGGAGACAGGTCGACCATGTCGGTCAAATGCCCGCGAGAGGTCGCGACCCTGAAATTCCCGCGCCCGAGCATCAGCGCGGCGCGGTTTTCATCGGGTTCGGTGGTGGTGTTGAGCCAATAGCTGTAAGTCGGGCCTTTGATGTCTGGCGATCGAATCAGCGACAGCCCTTCCTGGCGAGGCCGATTGGAGCAGATGCGCGAGGAGTCCATGTAGGCGGCTTCGTAGACGAAGCGATAATTGAACGTAACCTGTTGCAAGGTCGCGATCATTTCAGCATCGCAGCCGCGCAACGGTTGTGCCTCAAGGTCGTCAAGGCTTTCACGCAGCTGCCCGAAGAGCTGTTCCAGGCGGGCGAGGAAGCGCTCACCCTGGGCATTCATTTCTTCGCTTTCGTTTTGCTCGACCTGGTGTATGGCGACGAACAGGCTGCCGGCCATCAATAACGTTGCGCTCAAGACAGCAGACATCAGCCCCAGGAACCAGGGGCGATGGAACCAACTATGGAAGGTCTCTCGAGCAGCTGGCATTGTGCAATATCCGATGTATTACCAATGAGTTATAGCTGCTGATTGGAAAAAAGCCCGAACCGTCGGGCGGGCGTCATTATTTTGTCTGATTCAACACCAATAACAGCGCCGCAGTTTGCGCATCCGGAGTGCCATCGAAGCGCGCCGGGCGGAAATGCATCTGGAATGCCGCAATCACATGCCGTGTTGCGACATCGAGTTCGCCAGTTTGTGGCGAGGCATAACCCAGGCGCGCCAATTGCGCCTGGAACCAGCTGATGCTCGGCAACTGCTCGGCGAACTGCATTTGCTGGCGCGCCACCAACTGCTCGTTCGGCCAGATGCCCACGCCTTCGGCGGCCAGACGCTTCCAGGGGAACAGCGGCCCCGGGTCCAGCTTGCGCAATGGTGCAATGTCGCTATGGCCGATAATGTCGCGAGGTTTTATGCCGTGGCGTTTGCTGATGTCCTTGAGCAATACGATCAACGACTGGACCTGATCTTCGGTGTAGGGATACCACACGCGCCCGGTCGGAGTGTCCTTGAAGCCCGGGTTGACGATTTCGATACCGATGGAACTGGAATTCAGCCAGGTCCGGCCATTCCACTCGCTCTCCCCGGCGTGCCAGGCCCGCAGGTTTTCATCCATCAGCTTGTAGATGGTGGCGCCCTTGTCGTCACCGATCAGGTAATGGCTGCTGACTTCACCATGGGTCAGCAATTGCAACGAACGCTCCAGCGAAGCATTGGTGTAATGCACCACCACAAATTGCACGCGGCTGTCGTGATTGGCCGAAGGGTGGCTGGTGTCGTAACGGGGCCCGCTGGCACAGCCAGCCAGCAGAACCAGTGACACGATCAGAGCTAAATATTTCATGGCGAAAGGCAGTACACACAAGACAATAATGCAACAGTGTAACGTAATGCCTTGCAGACTGAGGGCAATCGCATCGAATTAAACAAAATGGAACAAATGATCGTCAGCCCGGTTCCACCCGGTTGCGGCCGGCGCTTTTTGCGCGATACAGCGCCTGATCGGCTCTTTTAAGCGCCTGATCGCTGTGCTCACCCGGCCTGAACGCCGTCATTCCGATAGACACGGTGATCGTCACCGGCTCTCCCTTGAAGTGAAATGGACAGGCCTCAATTGCGGCTCGCAAGCTTTCCAGCAACTTCAGCCCTGCCGCCGGCACCGTGGCTGGCATTAACAGCACAAATTCTTCGCCGCCAAACCGGGCAATGAAATCCGTTCCACGCAGACGCTTGCGCAATACGGAGGCAATGATTTTCAGCACCTTGTCACCGGCCAGGTGCCCGTAGTTATCGTTGATGCGCTTGAAATGATCGAGATCAAGCATGGCCAGCAGGAGCGTGTTGCCATGTTGCTGCCATTGTTTGACTTCGTGATCCAGGCGCTCGCTCCAGGCCGCGCGGTTGGGCAGGCCGGTCAACGGGTCGACCAATGCCTTCTGGCGCTGCTCTTCAAGGTGCTCGCGGTAGCCCTGGGCCTCCTGCTCCATATGGGCGACCCGCTCCGCCAGGCTGTGCAGGCGTGCAGCGACCTCTTGCTCGCGCTCATCGCGCTGTTTCTGGTGCTGGTCCATGGTCCCCAGCAAGCCTTCGAGATGATTTTCCAGGACGTGCTTGAGGCCTTCGAGGTCCGCGGCCTCTTGCATGCTGCTTTGCAAGCCATCGACCTGTTCGCGGATCTGCGTGTCCATCTGCCGCGCAGCCGAACGATTGTCGGCGTGTCCTGCGGTGGCGGCCTGCAAGTTGCTCTGGAACGATTCGAGGCGCTCGTTCAATCGTTGCAGATAGGCTTCGAACTCGTGCTGACCGCTGTCGGTAATGGCCAGCATCAACGTGGCGAAGTCATCGAGAATCGGCAGCAATTCGTACCAGTTCAGGCCGTTTTTCAGACGATCGCGCATGGATTCGGCTTGCGGGCGATGACGTTCGGGCAATGTCAGGTCTTCGAGCAAACCCAGCAGCGTGTCTTCGATGTGGCTGGCCACCGAGCTGTAGGAAGGCTCGGGGGAATCCGGGAGCGCGTAGAGGATGTCGTGCCCGGATTGCGCCTGATCGGCGGCGACCACGTCCTCCGGCCCAATCGCAGGCATGGGCAAGCCATCCGGCGGTGCTTGCGCGATCAACTCATCGGGGTTGGCTTGCGGCTCAGGGGGTGTCGCGATGGTTTCCGGGGTCGGTTTCCCGGCCGATTCGATTTCTGTCGCGACAGCACTGGCTGATTGAGGCTGCACAGCCTGCGGGGCAGCAGCCACGGCTGTCGGCTGGGTCGGCGCGGGCTCGCCTTCAACCCGCCCGGCAGCGGGTACTTCGAAGATTGTCGGCTCCATCACGATCGAAGCCGACTCGATATTCGTCGCAGGCCCCTCGGCCACAAGGGCAGCCGGCGCAGCAATGGTAGCCATCGAGGCCACCGCCTCCTCTGCTTCACGAGCGCCGAACAACCGCTGCAGCAAGCCCGGCCGACCAGGTTCCGTCGGGGTCTCCAGCTGGCTCAGGGCCTTGCCTTGCAGGCCACTCAGCTCACTGAGCAACAAGGGTATCTCACGGGCCTGACTGACCCGCGCATCCAGTTGCTTGGCGAAGCTCTTGAGTGGTCGGCTCACATCCCGTGGCAGCGGCAATGTTTGCAGTTGAGTGACCAGCGCTGTCAGGGCGGCACTGGTCTGGTTGACCCGGGTTTCCCGACGCTGTTCCGAGTCAAGCACAGCTTTTTCCAGGCGTGGAATCAGCGCGGCCAGGCCGGCGTCCATGTCGTCGGTACGCACGACCTCGCGCATTTCCTTCATGCATTGGTCAACGGCACGGTCAGTGCCTTCCGCCGCCAGGGTGCTGCGCACCAGTCCACGACGCAGCAAGTCGAGCCGCGCATCCCAGCGACGTTCGAGCTTTTCCTGCTGTTCGATGCTTTTGAGGTATTTTTCTTTCCAGCGCTGTGCTTCGTCGCTCATTCATGGGATCCGCGAGGGGCAGGACTCAACGCGGGCAATGCATCGACCGTGAGCGAACCCGGCAGACGAATCTCTACCGCGACCGGCAGGTGATCGGAAATGGGCTGTGCCAGCACCTCGACCTTTTCCAGGGTCAGGCTCGGGCTCAGCAGGATATGGTCCAGGCAGCGCTGTGGGCGCCAGCTGGGGAACGTCGCTTCCAGTTGCGGCGCGAGCAGGCCGAGATCGCGCAACGCGGAGTTTTGCAGCAGGTCATTGGCATGGGTGTTCATGTCGCCCATCAGCACCTGGTGCTTGTAGTCGCCAATCAGGTCGCGGATGTAGGCCAGTTGCAGGCTGCGCGCCCGGGCGCCCAGCGCCAGGTGCATCATGACCACCACCAGCGCTTCCGGGCCCTCGCCGAACCGTACCAGAATGGCTCCACGACCCTTTGGCCCCGGCAACGGATGATCTTCAATGGCCCACGGGCGCAATCGGCTGAGCACACCATTGCTGTGCTGGGCCAGGCGACCGAGATTGCGATTGAGCTGTTGATACCAGTAGGGGAAGGCGCCGAGCTGGGCCAGGTGTTCAACCTGATTGACGTAGCCTGATCGCAGGCTGCCGCCATCAGCCTCTTGCAAGGCGACCAGATCGAAGTCGCCCAGCAGGTTGCCGATTTTCTGCAGATTGTCGGCACGCCCGGTGTGCGGCAGCAGATGCTGCCAGCCCCGGGTCAGGTAATGCCGATAGCGCTCGGTACTGATACCGACCTGGATATTGAAACTGAGCAAGCGCAGACGACTGTCTGCGGGCAGGCCCGTGGACTCCAGATGATGCTCGTTGACCCGCGGATCATGCAGGCCAACGATGCGTTCAGTACCCCATCGGCGCATGGCAGTGACTGCCCTTAGTTGGCGGCAGCCTTGTTAGCCGCTCGCTCTTTGTCGATCAGTTTGTCGGCCAGTTGCAGGGCCTGCTCCGCGCCACCGGCGGAGCCTACGTCAAAGCGGTACTTACCGTTGACGATCATGGTTGGAACGCCGGAGATTTCATACTTCTTGGCCAGTTCACGTGCCTTGACGATCTGACCCTTGATCGCGAAAGAGTCGAACGTCGCGAGGAACTTGTCCTTGTCCACGCCTTGGGTAGCGAGGAAATCGGCCATGTCGTTCTTGTCGGTCAGTTTCTTGTGTTCTTTCTGAATCGCATTGAACACCGCGGCGTGAACGTTGTGCTCGACACCCATGGCTTCAAGGGTCAGGAACATCTGGCCGTGAGCGTCCCACGGGCCACCGAACATGGCTGGAATACGTACGAAATTCACGTCCGAAGGCAGCTTCTCGACCCACGGATTGATCACTGGCTCGAAGGCGAAGCAATGCGGGCAGCCGTACCAGAACAGCTCTACCACTTCGATCTTGCCAGGCACGGCGACCGGAACCGGGTTGCTCAGTTCAACATAAGGTGCGGCGGGGGCTTCAGCGGCCTGGGCAGTCATGCCGAACAGGCTGGCAGCGGCAAAAACGGCGCTGATGATCAGATTACGCATGCTTCACTCCTGGACAATTTTTTCGCCTCGCGCGACCTGTCATCAGACAGGTCCTGGCGGGCTTGAGTTCTGTAGTGTAACGGCAGCGGCCACAAAAAAGGGCGGCCAAAGCCACCCTTTTTATACTCGTTGCAACGGATTAATCGAGCGTTAACGTTGCAGGTGATAAGCACCCCGTTCAACGCCCGATCCGCCGGCCTTAGTGCAGGCCTTGAATGTAGCTGGACACCGCGGCGATGTCTTCGTCGCTCAGTTTCTTGGCAATGGTCTGCATGGGCTTGGTATCGCCGTCGTTGGTACGGCCGCCGTCTTCCTTGCGGAAGTCGGTCAGTTGCTTGCCGACGTATTGAGCGTGCTGGCCACCCAGGTGCGGGAAACCGGCAGCCGCGTTACCGGCGCCATTTGGCGAGTGGCAACCGGTGCAGGATGGCAGGCCCTTGGCCAGGTCACCACCACGGAACAGGGCTTCACCACGAGCGACAATTTTCGGATCGGCGGCACCGACGCTGCCTTTCTGGCTGGCGAAGTAGGCGGCGATGTCCGCCAGGTCCTGATCGCTAAGGTTGGTCAGCAGGCCGGTCATTTCCAGAACGGTGCGCTTGCCCGACTTGATGTCGTGCAATTGCTTGGTCAGGTAGCGTTCACCCTGGCCCGCCAGTTTTGGAAAGTTTGGCGCCATGCTGTTGCCATCCGGGCCGTGGCAGGCGCCACATACGGCGGCTTTGGCCTGGCCGGCCTTTGCATCACCCGGTTGTACTGGCTCACCTGCAGCATGGGCCATACCGGAGATGCCCACGGTCAACAGCAGACTCACGATCAATTTCTTCATCAGCTAATCCAACTACGGCTAAGGGTTAAGAGTTATGGACCGGGTTTACTCGCTCATCCAGAGGATGATGGCTTGGTAATCCTCGGCACTGCAGTCCATGCACAAACCACGCGGCGGCATCGCCTTGAAACCCTGGGTCACGTGTTGCACCAGCGTCTCCATACCTTTTGCCAACCTCGGCGTCCAGGCTTCCTGATCGCCTTTTTTCGGCGCCATGGGGAGTTGGCCGGAATGACAGGCACCACAAACACGGTTGTACACCGCTTCCGGATCCTGTGTAGCCTGAGCGCTGTAAAGCGGCATCAAGACACCGGCAGCTAGCAGCCATTTCGTCATAAAACGACCTTTTCAGGGTTGAGAGCGTGCTGCGTTCTAGTGCGCAATCAAGGTCTGTCGCTCTCGTGAACTTCATCCTACGCTGGGACAAAGCGCACACAAAATCTGCGGCATTATATACTGGCGTCACTGAAACGGAAGCGACACTGCTTGCCGCGCCCATTCCTGGCGCCGCCCACATCGGAAATCCCATGCAACTCAAGAATCCCATCCTCGGTCTGTGCCAACAGTCCACCTTCATGCTCAGCGCCGCCAAAGTCGACCAATGTCCGGATGACGAGGGCTTCGAAGTCGCCTTCGCCGGGCGTTCCAACGCCGGCAAGTCGAGTGCCTTGAACACCCTGACCCATGCCAGCCTGGCGCGCACCTCGAAAACCCCGGGGCGCACGCAACTGTTGAATTTCTTCAAGCTAGACGATGAACGCCGTCTGGTCGACCTGCCGGGCTACGGTTATGCAAAAGTACCGATCCCGCTCAAGCAACACTGGCAGCGCCACCTCGAGGCTTATCTGGGTGGACGCGAGAGTTTGAAAGGTCTGATCCTGATGATGGACATCCGCCATCCGATGACCGATTTCGACCTGCTGATGCTCGACTGGGCCGTGGCGGCCGGCATGCCGATGCACATTCTGCTGACCAAGGCGGACAAGCTGACCTATGGCGCAGCCAAGAACACGCTGCTCAAGGTTCAGGCGGAAATCCGCAAGGGCTGGGGCGATCTCGTGACGATTCAGCTGTTCTCTGCCCCCAAGCGAATGGGCCTGGAAGAAGCCTACACCGTGCTGGCAGGCTGGATGGAGCTGGCGGACAAGGGTGCCGAGGTAGAAGCCCAGTAAGCCGCGAAAGCTGCCTGGGACAACCCAGGCAGCTTTTCGCCGGGCAAAAAAAACCCCGGACTTCATATGGGGAGGGAGAAGTTCCGGGGTTCAAGCTCTAGACCGCTAGGGCGGGGTCCAGATATCTGCCAACACTTAACACAACATAGGAGCATCGAAGGGCTTCACCAGCCATTCAGTAACTCTGAGTGGTGGTTCGCAAGATTAGTTCAGATTTTTTTCAAATAGCTTTGGAATAACTCTGATTATCTTCCGGTCTAAACGACTTGCGCCCTTCTGCCGCGGCACCATGGCGCAGCAGAAAAGGTTTTTCAGGGGGCTCAGTGAGCCTCGTCCCAGTTATTTCCAATACCCACTTCGACCAGCAATGGCACATCCAGTTTCGCGGCTTCGCTCATGTGCACGCGAATTTCATCGCGAACCTGATCGACCAGGTCTTCACGCACCTCCAGCACCAGTTCATCGTGCACCTGCAAAATGACTTTGGCGTCGAGGCCGGACGCGGTCAGCCAGTTATCCACCGCGACCATGGCTTTCTTGATGATGTCCGCTGCTGTGCCTTGCATCGGCGCGTTGATCGCCGTGCGTTCGGCGGCGGCGCGCTCTTGCGGCTTGTTGGAGTTGATGTCCGGCAGGTACAGGCGACGGCCGAAGAACGTCTCGACATAACCTTGCTCGGCGGCCTGGGCACGCGTGCGGTCCATGTACTGGCGAACGCCGGGGTAGCGGGCGAAGTAGGTATCGATGTAGGCCTTGGCGGTCTTGGTGTCGACGCCGATGTCCTTGCCGAGCTTCTGCGCGCCCATGCCGTAGATCAGACCGAAGTTGATCGCCTTGGCACTGCGGCGCTGGTCGGAGGTCACCTCGGCCAACCCGACCTTGAACACTTCGGCGGCGGTCGCGGTGTGCACGTCCAGGTTGTGGCGGAAGGCGTTCATCAGCCCTTCGTCCCGGGACAGGTGCGCCATGATCCGCAGTTCGATCTGCGAATAGTCCGCCGCCAGCAGCTTGTAACCGGCCGGGGCCACGAAGGCCTGGCGAATGCGCCGCCCTTCGGCGGTGCGCACCGGGATGTTCTGCAGGTTCGGATCGCTGGAGGACAATCGCCCGGTGGACGCCACCGCCTGGTGGTACGAGGTGTGGATGCGCCCGGTACGCGGGTTGATCTGCTCTGGCAGGCGATCGGTGTAGGTGCTTTTCAGCTTGCTCATGGAGCGGTGCTCCATCAGCGCTTTTGGCAAGCGGTGATCGTCTTCGGCCAGTTTCGCCAGCACTTCTTCGGCAGTGGACGGCTGGCCCTTGGCGGTTTTCTTCAGCACCGGAAGGCCGAGCTTTTCGTAGAGAATCACGCCCAGTTGTTTCGGCGAGCCGAGGTTGAATTCCTCGCCGGCGATCTCGAAGGCTTCACGCTCCAGCGCCACCATCTTCTCGCCAAGCTCGATACTCTGCACGCCGAGCAGTGCGGCGTCGACGAGTGCGCCCTGGCGCTCGATGCGCGCCAGTACCGGCACCAACGGGATTTCGATGTCAGTCAGCACACTGGCCAGGCTTGGAATGGCCGAGAGTTTTTCGAACAGGGTCTGGTGCAGGCGCAGGGTGATATCCGCATCTTCGGCGGCGTAAGGCCCGGCCTGCTCCAGGGCGATCTGATCAAATGTCAGTTGCTTCACGCCTTTGCCGGCGATGTCCTGGAAGCTCACCGTGGTGTGGTCCAGATACTTCTGCGCCAGGCTGTCCATGTCATGGCGCGTGGCCGTGGAGTTGAGCACATAGGACTCAAGCATGGTGTCGAAGGCGATGCCGCGTACGGTAATGCCGTTGTCCTGATCACCACCGATGGCGCAGTTGGCCAGGATGTTCATGTCGAACTTGGCGTGCTGGCCGACCTTGAGCTTGTTCGGATCTTCCAGAATCGGCTTGAGCGCGCGCAGAACAGTGTCGCGATCCAGCTGCTGCGGCACGCCGATGTAGGAATGGGTCAACGGGATGTAGGCCGCCTCGTTGGCCTGAACCGCGAACGACAGGCCCACCAGTTGCGCCTGTTGCGCATCGATGCCGGTGGTCTCGGTGTCGAAGGCAAAGAGCCCGGCCTTGTTCAGCTTTTCCAGCCAGGCATCGAATCGCGCCTGATCGAGGATGGTTTCATATTGGGCTTCAGTGGCCACAACGGGTGCTTCGGTCTCGGCGGCGCTAAACAGATCAGCCGCCGGCTCAGGCTCGGCAGCGCTGCTCAGTTCGATACGCTTGGCGTCCCGTTGCAGGTCGTTCAGCCAGCTCTTGAACTCCAGCAGGGTGTAGAGCTCGAACAGCTTGTCCGGATCTTCCGCGCCCATCTGCAAGTCGTCGAGGCCGACGTCCAGTGGCACATCAACCTTGATCGTTGCCAGTTGATAGGAGAGGAATGCCATCTCCTTGTGCTCTTCGAGTTTGGCCGGCAGGGTCTTGGCGCCGCGAATCGGCAGGGTCGGCACGATGTCGAGCTGCGCATAGAGCTCGGTCAGGCCGCCGTTCACACCGACCAGCAGGCCTGAAGCCGTCTTCGGACCGATACCCGGAACACCCGGAATGTTGTCGGAAGAGTCGCCCATGAGTGCCAGGTAATCGATGATCTGCTCCGGAGCGACGCCGAATTTCTCCTTCACGCCCTCCACGTCCATGCTGCTACCGGTCATGGTGTTGACCAAGGTAATGTGGCCGTCGACCAGTTGCGCCATGTCCTTGTCGCCAGTGGAGATAATCACCGGACGATCCGCCGCCGCGCTGCTGCGGGCCAGGGTGCCGATCACGTCATCGGCCTCGACGCCTTCAACGCACAGCAGCGGGAAGCCCAGGGCGATCACGCTCTGGTGCAGCGGCTCGATCTGCACGCGCATATCGTCAGGCATGCTCGGGCGGTTGGCCTTGTATTCGGCGTACATGTCATCGCGAAAAGTCCCACCCTTGGCGTCGAACACCACGGCGAACGGACTGTCCGGATACTGCTTGCGCAGGCTCTTGAGCATGTTCAACACGCCCTTGACCGCGCCGGTCGGCAAGCCTTTGGACGTGGTCAGCGGCGGCAGCGCGTGAAAAGCGCGGTACAGGTAAGAAGAACCGTCCACCAGGACGAGGGGGGCTTGGCTCATGAGCAGGATCAACCTTTTCGGCGGGTCCGGCGCTAGAATAGCGGGACCGTTGACGACAAAGGGACAAGGTTATCATGCGCACACCAAATCGCCTGTTGCTGGCTGGCTTGTTTGCAATCGCACCATTGGCCGTCATGGCGGCGGACGATGCGCCGACTGCGGAGCCGCAAGTCACGATCCACACGGAAGGGGACAAGGTCATTCAGGAATACCGTCAAAACGGCTTCCTGTATGCAATCAAAGTCACGCCCAAAGGCGGCAAGCCGTATTTTCTGGTGCGCGCCGACGGGTCGGACGGTAACTTCATCCGCTCGGATTACCCGGATATGCTGATTCCGGCGTGGAAGATCTTTGAGTGGAAATAGTTTCTTAATTTCAATTGGCGCTGGCTCAACAGCGGCGCCCGTACTGGCAGTTTAAACATGTCTGTGTTCACCCCCCTGGCTCGGCCCGAGCTGGAAGCTTTTCTCGCCCCTTATGGCCTCGGCCGCCTGCTTGATTTCCAGGGGATTGCCGCCGGTAGCGAAAATACCAATTTCTTTATCAGCCTGGAGCAGGGCGAATTCGTGTTGACCCTGGTCGAGCGCGGTCCGGTTCAGGAAATGCCGTTCTTCATCGAACTGCTCGACGTGCTGCACGACGCCAACTTGCCGGTGCCGTACGCCCTGCGCACCACCGACGGCGTGGCCTTGCGCGAACTGGCGGGCAAGCCAGCGCTGCTGCAACCGCGCCTGGCCGGCAAGCACATCAAGCAAGCCAACGCGCAACATTGCGCGCAGGTCGGCGAGTTGCTCGGCCATCTGCACCTGGCGACCCAGGCCAACATGATCAAGCGCAAAACCGATCGCGGCCTGGACTGGATGCTGGAAGAGGGCACGCAGTTTCTGTCGCACCTCGCTGCCGAACAGAAGGACCTGCTGCAACGGGCGCTGGAAGAAATCACCCGGCAGAAGGAAAAAATCCTGGCTCTGCCGCGGGCGAACATTCACGCCGACCTGTTCCGCGACAACGCGATGTTCGAAGGCACGCACCTGACCGGGCTGATCGATTTCTACAACGCCTGCTCCGGGCCGATGCTCTACGACGTGGCGATTGCCTTGAACGACTGGTGCTCGGATGACGACGGCGTGATCGATGGAGCGCGAGCGCGGGCCTTGCTGGGCGCCTACGCAGCCTTGCGACCGTTCACTGCGGCCGAAGCCGAGTTGTGGCCGACCATGTTGCGGGTGGCCTGCGTACGGTTCTGGCTGTCGCGTTTGATCGCGGCGGAATCGTTCGCCGGGCAGGACGTGTTGATCCACGATCCGATGGAGTTCCAACTGCGCCTGGCGCAGCGGCAGACCGTTAGCACACCTTTACCTTTCGCCCTTTAAAAGCTTCGCGAGCAAGCCCGCTCCCACATTAGACCGAGTTCTTCCATTTGGAATGCAGTCAAATGTGGGAGCGGGCTTGCTCGCGAATGGGGCACCGCAAATGTTGAGTTACAGCGACTCCAGACACCCCGCCAGATCATTGCCCAACTTCTCCAGCACCTGCTCATAGCCTTGAGCGGTGGCCGGCGTATACCCGCCCAGCGCATCCAGTTCAGCCAGTTTCACCGGCAACCCGGCTACCAGGGTTTCCGCCAGGCGCGGACGCAGCGGTGGTTCGCTGAACACGCAGGTCTTGCCGACTTCCTGTAACCGCGCGCGCATCGTCGCAACATGCTGCGCACCGGGCTGCACTTCGGCCGCGACACTGAACACACCCGCATGCTTGAGCCCGTAAGCGTCTTCGAAGTAATCGAATGCTTCGTGGAACACGAAGTAGGGTTTGCCCTGAATATCCGCCAGGCGCTTCTTCAGGCGCCCATCCAGCGCATCGAGACGCTCGTCGAAGGTTTTCAGATTGCTCTGATAGCGTGCGGCATTGTCAGGATCGGCGGCACTCAGGTCAGCCGCCATTTTCGCGGCAATGACCCGTGCGTTAACCGGCGACAGCCACAAATGCGCATCCAGGCTGCCCGGGCGGTGGTCGTGGTCATGTTCGTCGGCTTCTTCGGCGTGGGAGTGGCTATCTTCGGCAAAACGACGCAGTTTCATGCCTGGCAGATCCTGCACGGCGACGCTGGGCAGCGTACGACCATTGAGCACGCGCGGCAGGAAACCTTCCATGTCCGGACCGATCCAGTACAGCAGGTCCACCGATTGCACCTTGCGCACGTCGGATGGGCGCAACGCATAGTTATGCGGCGAGGCACCCGGCGGCAGCAAAACCTCAGGAATCGCCACGCCGTCCTGCACTGCCGCGGCAATCAGTTGCAGAGGCTTGATGCTGGTAAGGACCTTGACCTCGGCCTGCGCCGAACCGATCAGCAGAAAACTTGCGAAAAATGCGACAAAGATAGAAAAAAGTCGGGACACGATGACCACTCGAAGAGGCGAGAACGGGTAACATAATAACGTCTCTCACAAAACTCGTCGCCGCTCATGCTAAAAACACCGATTGCCAGCCGCCCCCACGACCACTCACATTGCGTTCACAGCGCTTTGTCCGAGGCCGATGCCCTGTGCGCACGTCAAGGTCTGCGCCTGACCGCCTTGCGCCGGCGAGTGCTGGAACTGGTGTGGCAAAGCCACAAGCCCCTGGGTGCCTACGACATTCTCGCGGTCCTCAGCGAGCAGGACGGCCGCCGCGCCGCGCCGCCGACGGTGTACCGCGCACTGGATTTCCTGCTGGAAAACGGCCTGGTCCATCGCATTTCCTCGCTCAACGCGTTCATCGGCTGCAATCACCCGGAACATGCTCACCAGGGTCAGTTCCTGATCTGCCGTGAATGTCACGCCGCGATCGAACTTGAGCAAAAGTCCATCAGTGACGCGATCATCGCCAGCGCCAGGGATGTCGGGTTTGTCGTCGAAGGCCAGACCGTCGAAGTGGTCGGTCTCTGCTCGGGTTGCCAGGGGGCTTGATGAGCAACGCGCTGATCCGTCTCGAGCAGGTTGCCGTCACGTTCGCCGGGCAACCGGTGCTGGACAACATTGAGCTGAGCGTCGAGCCGGGGCAGATCGTTACCCTGATCGGCCCCAACGGCGCCGGCAAGACCACGCTGGTGCGTGCCGTGCTTGGCTTGTTGAAGCCGGACAGCGGCAGCGTCTGGCGCAAGCCGAAGCTGCGGGTCGGTTACATGCCGCAAAAACTTCATGTCGATCCGACCCTCCCGCTGTCGGTCCTGCGTTTCTTGCGCCTGGTGCCGGGCGTGGACCGTGCGATGGCCTTGTCGGCACTCAAGGAAGTCGGCGCCGAACAGGTGATCGACAGCCCCGTACAAAGCGTTTCCGGTGGCGAAATGCAACGCGTGTTGCTGGCCCGGGCCTTGTTGCGCGAGCCTGAACTGCTGGTACTCGACGAACCGGTACAGGGTGTCGACGTGGCCGGCCAGGCCGAGCTGTACAGCCTGATTACCCGCCTGCGCGACCGTCACGGTTGCGGCGTGCTGATGGTCTCCCATGACTTGCATCTGGTGATGAGCACCACGGATCAGGTGGTTTGCCTCAATCGGCACGTCTGCTGCTCAGGCCATCCCGAGCAAGTCAGCGGCGATCCGGCTTTCGTCGAATTGTTCGGAAAGAACGCACAAAGCCTGGCGATTTATCACCACCATCACGACCACGCCCACGACTTGCATGGCTCGGTGGTCAAGGCGCCCGCGTCGGGCCATAACCATGTTCACGGAGATAGCTGCAAGCATGGCTGATTTTCTGCTCTACGCCCTGCTTGCAGGCCTGGCCCTGGCCGTCGTCGCAGGCCCGCTGGGGTCTTTCGTGGTCTGGCGGCGCATGGCCTATTTTGGCGACACGCTGTCCCACGCGGCCTTGCTCGGCGTGGCCTTGGGCTTTCTGCTGGATGTCAGCCCGACCGTTGCCGTCACCGTTGGCTGCTTGCTGTTGGCGGTGTTGCTGGTGACATTGCAACAACGCCAGCCTTTGGCCTCCGACACGCTTTTGGGAATTCTCGCACCCAGCACGCTCTCTCTGGGCCTGGTGGTACTAAGCTTCATGCACGAAGTGCGGATCGACCTGATGGCCTATCTGTTCGGCGACCTGCTGGCAATCAGTCCAACCGACCTGGCCTGGATTCTTGGCGGGAGCGCTGCGGTACTGATCTTGCTGGTTGCGTTGTGGCGCCCATTGCTGGCGATCACGGTGCATGAAGAACTGGCCAGGGTCGAAGGCCTGCCGGTGGCTGGGTTGCGCCTGGCCCTGATGCTGTTGATCGCCGTCGTGATTGCCGTGGCGATGAAAATCGTCGGCGTGTTGCTGATCACTTCGTTGCTGATCATCCCGGCTGCGGCGGCACAACGTCACGCCCGCTCGCCGGAACAGATGGCATTGGGCGCGAGCCTGCTGGGCATACTCGCCGTGTGTGGCGGGCTGGCACTGTCCTGGTTCAAGGACACCCCGGCCGGCCCCTCGATTGTGGTAACAGCCGCCGTGCTGTTTCTGCTGAGTTTTGTTCTGCCCCGTCGAGGGGTGTAGACTTGCTCGTTTTTTGCGCAAATAGAGAGTCGCAGGAATGAAGTCGTTCGCCTCCCGTTATCTGCTCCTTGTCGCATTTTCTTTGCTGCTGGGCGCCTGCCAAAGCACGCCACCGGCGGCCACCGAGGCCGCCGATGCGCGGGCTGCGGCCATCGTACAACTGGAACAAAACATCGCCAGCGATGAACTGGCCACGGCCGAAGACCAATTGGCTGCCCTGCAGGCCGAATCGCCCAACGATGCGTCCCTTGAGCAATACCAGCGGCAACTGGCCGAAGCCTACCTGCGCCGCAGCCAGATCGTGCTGCAAAAAGGTGACGTGGATGCCGCCGCGACCGCCCTGAGCCGTGCCCGCGCGCTGATGCCCAAGGCCCCGGCACTGACCGGCGGAGTCAACGGCTCGATTGCCCAGGCGCGCAAGGCCGAGCTGGAAAAAGCCGAAGCCGCCCTCAAGGCTGCCGAAGCCAAGCCAAAAGCCAAGGTCATCGATCTGACGGCTGAAAGCACCACGGTCGCGCTGAATATCAACGATATGGGCAAATTGCGTCGCCAACTGGATGCCATCGCCGCCGATGTGGTGAATTTTCAGTGCGACGTGAGCATTCAGGCTCCGCGCACCAATGATTACCCTTGGCTGGCTAATTTGCTGACCAAACGGGTGAAGAAGCTCGATCCTGAGTTTGATCTGAAGCTGGAGCGGCAGATTTTGCGCAGTGTTCCGGCGCAGATGGTGCTGAGCCCGCGCAAACCCTGAAAGCATCGTCGGAACGCCGCCCGGAGCAGGCGCGCTGCCACACTGGATCTATGATCGACGTAGAACCATTGTGGGAGAGGGCTTGCTTGTGAAGCCGCCCTTCCTCGTAAGAGGATTTCAAGCCGGAACTCCTTCGGCCTTCGCCTCCTCGTTATTGCCAAATAACAGGACAAATGCGAAATAAATGCTAAGAACCTCTATACGGACAGGCTAAAATGCGCGCCCGGCTAACCGCTGACCCTTTTTCAACGCGCCCCACAAGGTTCGCTACGTGATCGAGTTTCAAAACGTCCATAAAACCTACCGCGTCGCCGGTAAGGAAATCCCCGCCCTGCATCCGACCAGTCTGACGATTGAGAACGGGCAGGTTTTCGGCTTGATCGGTCATTCCGGCGCAGGAAAAAGTACCCTGCTGCGTCTGATCAATCGCCTGGAAAACGCCAGTGGCGGCAAGATCATCGTCGACGGCGAAGAAGTCACGGCCCTGGACGCCAACGGCCTGCGCCGTTTCCGTCAACAGGTCGGGATGATCTTCCAGCACTTCAACCTGTTGGCCTCCAAGACCGTTGCCGACAACGTCGCGCTGCCGCTGACGCTGGCTGGTGAACTGTCCCGCAGTGACATCGACCGTCGCGTCGCCGAATTGCTGGCCCGGGTCGGTTTGTCCGATCACGCCAACAAGTACCCGGCGCAATTGTCCGGCGGGCAAAAGCAGCGCGTCGGCATTGCCCGCGCCCTGGCAACCAAGCCGAAAATTTTGTTGTGCGATGAAGCCACCAGCGCCCTCGACCCGCAAACCACGGCGTCAGTCCTGCAATTGCTGGCCGAGATCAATCGCGAGCTGAAGCTGACCATCGTGCTGATCACCCATGAAATGGACGTGATCCGCCGGGTCTGCGATCAGGTTGGCGTCATGGATGCAGGCGTGATCGTCGAGCAGGGTTCGGTGGCCGAGGTGTTCCTGCATCCGAAGCACCCGACCACCAAGCGCTTCGTGCAAGAAGACGAGCACATCGACGAAAGCGAACAGCGTGACGACTTTGCCCATGTCCCGGGTCGCATCGTACGCCTGACTTTCCAGGGCGAAGCGACCTACGCACCTTTGCTGGGTACAGTCGCCCGCGAAACGGGCGTGGACTACAGCATCCTTGCCGGTCGAATCGATCGCATCAAAGACATCCCTTACGGGCAACTGACCCTGGCCGTGACCGGTGGTGACATGGAAGCAGCCTTCGCCCGCTTCGCCGCAGCCGACGTCCACATGGAGGTGCTGCGCTAATGGAAGCCCTGACAAGTTTCTTCGCCAATATCGACTGGCTCGAAATCTGGCTGGCCACCGGCGACACCCTGCTGATGCTCGGCGGTTCGCTGCTGTTCACCGTACTGCTCGGCTTGCCGCTGGGTGTATTGCTGTTCCTGTGCAGCCCGCGCCAGTTGCTGGAAGCCAAAGGCGTCTATGCGATGCTGTCGCTGGTGGTGAACATTCTGCGTTCGCTGCCCTTCATCATCCTGCTGATCGTGATGATTCCGTTCACCGTACTGATCACCGGCACGTCCCTGGGTGTCGCCGGTGCGATCCCGCCGCTGGTGGTCGGCGCCACGCCGTTCTTCGCCCGCCTGGTGGAAACCGCCCTGCGTGAAGTCGATCGCGGCATCATCGAAGCGACCCAGGCCATGGGCGCGACCACGCGGCAGATCATCACCAACGCGTTGTTGCCGGAAGCCCGTCCGGGCATTTTCGCGGCGATTACGGTGACAGCAATTACACTGGTGTCCTACACGGCCATGGCCGGTGTCGTGGGCGCCGGCGGGCTGGGTGACCTGGCGATCCGCTTCGGATACCAGCGTTTCCAGACCGATGTGATGGTGGTGACAGTGGTATTGCTGCTGGTACTGGTCCAGGTACTGCAAACCGTTGGCGACAAACTGGTTGTGCATTTCTCCCGTAAATAAGACATGAGCCGGCCATTCGCTGGCAGGCGCCGAGAACCGGCGCCGCACAAGGAGTTAGCTGAATGAAAAAACTACTCGTGGCCTTCGCGGCCGTTGCCGCGTTCTCTGCTCACGCTGAAACCCTGACCGTCGCGGCCACCCCGGTACCACACGCCGAGATCCTCGAATTCGTGAAGCCGACCCTGGCCAAAGAAGGCGTGGACCTGAAGGTCAAAGTCTTCACCGACTACATCCAGCCGAACGTACAGGTCGCGGAAAAGCGCCTGGACGCCAACTTCTTCCAGCACCAGCCGTACCTGGATGAGTTCAACAAGGCCAAGGGCACCAACCTGGTGTCGGTTGCCGGCGTGCACCTGGAGCCTCTGGGCGCTTACTCCAGCAAATACAAAGCGCTGACCGAACTGCCGGGCGGTGCCAACGTGGTGATCCCGAACGACGCCACCAACGGCGGCCGTGCACTGCTGCTGCTGGCCAAGGCCGGGCTGATCAAGCTGAAGGATTCGAACAACATCCTGTCGACCGTCAAGGACATCACCGAGAACACCAAGGACCTGAAGATCCGTGAACTGGAAGCCGCGACCATCCCGCGCGTGCTGACCCAGGTCGACCTGGCGCTGATCAACACCAACTACGCGCTGGAAGCCAAGCTCGATCCGGCCAAGGATGCGCTGGTGATCGAAGGCAGCGACTCGCCATACGTGAACATCCTGGTGGCTCGTCCGGACGACAAGGACAGCGACGCGATGAAGAAACTGGTGGCTGCCCTGCACAGCCCGGAAGTGAAGGCTTTCATTCTCGAGAAGTACAAAGGCGCAGTGGTGCCGGCGTTCTGATCGAACTGCTGCAACGCAAAAGGGGACGCCAAGTGCGTCCCCTTTTTTGTGCCTTGAAATATAGACCCCTGTGGGAGCGGGCTTGCTCGCGAAGGCGGTGTGTCAGCCACTATCAATGTCGGTTGAACCACCGCTTTCGCGAGCAAGCCCGCTCCCACAGGGTTTTGTGTTGCTTAATTGCGTTTGAGCATCACCGGCAATTGCGCCACCAGCTTCGCATTGTTCAACGGCGCGCGGATGAAGCCGCGCTGGGTGCCATCCGGCCCGATCACCGCGAGATTGCCGCTGTGGTCCACGGTGTAGTTCGGCTTGCTGGTATCCGCCGGAATGAACGGGATGCTCACCGCGTTGGCGACCTTTTGCAGCTCGTCGGTCGACGCCGGGGTCAGGCCGACGAACTGCGGGTCGAAGTAGCCCAGGTACTGCTTGAGCTGTTTGGGCGTATCGCGATTGGGGTCGACGCTGACCAGCACGATCTGCAATTTATCCACAGCCTCTGGCGGCAATTCGCTCTTGATCTGTCGCAGCTGGGCGAGGGTGGTCGGGCAGACATCCGGGCAGAAGGTGTAGCCGAAGAACAACAGGCTCCACTTGCCCTTCAACTCATTGATCGCAACCGGCTGGCCGTCCTGATTGGTCATCGTCAATTCCGGCAGATTACGGCTCTGCGGCAGCAAGATGATGCCGGCGTCGATCAGCGCCGTCGGATCGCCCTGGTTTTTCCCGGACAGCACCTTGTTGACGGTCAGCCCCAGAATCAGAGCGATCAGGGCGACGAGTATGAAGACGGTTTTCTGGGTTCGAGTCATAGGTTCAACAATAAGTAGTGGTCTACGAGCAGGGCGATAAACAGCAGGAACAAGTAGTAGATAGAGTACTTGAACGTGCTGATCGCCGCGTGCGGCCGAGTGCCACGGTACAGCACCACGGCCCATTGCAGAAAGCGCGCACCCAGCCCTAGCGCGCAGACCAGGTAGAGCGTACCGCTCATGTGGATCACATAGGGCATCAGGCTGACAGCGAGCAGCGCGAAGGTATAAAGCAGGATATGAATCTTGGTGTAGTGCTCGCCATGGGTGACCGGCAGCATCGGGATGTCCGCCTTGGCATATTCCTCCTTGCGATGGATCGCCAGCGCCCAGAAGTGCGGAGGGGTCCAGGCGAAGATGATCAGCACCAGCAGCAGTGGCTCGGCGCTGACGTGACCGGTGGCAGCGGTCCAGCCGAGTAACGGCGGCGCAGCGCCCGCCAGACCGCCGATGACGATGTTCTGCGGGGTCGCACGCTTGAGGAATCCGGTGTAGATCACCGCATAGCCGAGCAGCGAGGCCAGGGTCAGCCATGCGGTCAGCGGGTTGGTAAACGCCAGCAACAAAGCTTGCCCGAGGGCCGCCAGCACCAGTGCGAACGTCAGTGCGGCGGTCGGCGAAACCCGGCCTTCGGCCAGAGGCCGTTTGTGGGTGCGCGCCATGACCGCGTCGATGCGCCGGTCCACCACATGATTGACCGCCGCCGCGCCACCGGCACACAGGGCGATGCCCAGGTTGCCGAAAATCAGCACCGTCCACGGCACGCCGGCACGGGTCGCGAGGAACATCCCCACCAGTGAAGTGATGAGCATCAGCACCACGACTTTGGGTTTGGTCAGTTCCAGGTAGTCACGCCAGATCGCCTGACTGGGACGTTCGCCGATCAGAATCGCCATGGCGTCTCTCCTTTTATTGTTATGGGTCCGGCTGAGTGTTTACGCGGGCTGAAGTGCCAGCGCGCTGGCTGCTTGACCCGGACCAGACTGGTCCGGGCGTGGTAATTGACCAGCACCATGGTCAGCAACAGCGCCGCGCCACCCGCGTTATGCGCGACGGCCACTGGCAGCGGTAGATGGAACAGCACGTTGCTGATGCCCAAGGTGATTTGTGCACCCAGCGCGATCAGCACCAGGCCTGCCAGGCGCGTCATGCCGACCGCCTTCAATTGCCAGGCCAGACCAAGCAAGACCAGGGTGACCAGCAACGCACCGATGCGATGGGTCAGGTGAATGGCCGTACGGGCGTCGCTGTCCAGTTGCCCGCCGAGATAGCTAGGGCCGATGTGTTGAGTCAGGTGAAAGCCGTTGGCGAAGTCGGCCGGTGGCAACCACTGGCCGTGACAGGTCGGAAAGTCGATGCAGGCCACGGCAGCGTAATTGGAACTGACCCAGCCGCCGAGGGCGATTTGCCCGATCACCAGCAACAGCCCCGCCGTCGCCCAGTACTGCAAACGTCGTGGCACGGTCAGCGCCGGCAGTACGCCGGACAGGCGCAAGGTCAGCAGAAACAGCAAGCTCAAGGTCGCGAAGCCGCCAAGCAAATGCCCGGTGACCACCTGCGGCCAGAGCTTGAGCGTTACCGTCCACATGCCGAAAGCGGCCTGGCCAACTACCACCGCCAACAGAAACAACGGCAACTTCACCGGTTGCCCCGGATGGCGGCGATGCACCCACGCGCGACCGGCCAGTACGGCAATCAACATGCCCAGTGTGCCGGCGAAGTAGCGGTGGATCATTTCGTTCCAGCCCTTGTGGGCCTCGACCGGAGCGTCCGGGAAATGCAATTCGGCATGGGCCAGCTGGGCCTCGCTTTTCGGCACGCTGATGAAGCCGTAGCAGCCCGGCCAGTCCGGGCAGCCGAGGCCGGCGTGGGTCAGGCGGGTGTAGGCGCCGAGCAACACCACAATCAGTGCCAGCAAGGTGGCAAACAGCGCGAGGCGAAATCCAGGCTTGGCCATGACGATGCCCTTATCCGATGTTCGACAGTTTCAGCAGGTGGCGCAGATCGTTGAGCAGGTCCTTGCCTCTCACCGACGGGTCGTAGCGCAGCACCAGATTGCCGTGAGGGTCGATGATCCACAGGTGCGGCGCGTCATTGCTCTGAGCGCCTTTGATGTAGGCCGGCAAGTCCAGTGGATAGCGTTGCAACTGCGGGTACTCGCGTTGAAGTTTAGTCTCGTAATCGCTGTTCAGCGCCTGCGCGACGGCCAATGCATGGCTGGCGCGGGACGCATCACGACCGAGGCCGATCTGGATCTGACGCGCCAGGTACACCAGTTGCTGGCAGTCCACCGCACAATCCTTGGGCGCCGTCACCAGCATCTGCCAACGATCCTCCTGGGCCGACACACCGATATCGGCACGGGTCTGGCCATTGCCGATCAGTTCGCCGTGATAACTGCGGCCATCGGGCACCCAGAAATTCAGCTTGTACATGCCGGTGGCGAGGATCATCGGACCGATCACCCCGAGCAGGATCAGCAGCAGTTGCAAGCGGCCCTTGCGCCGGTTCACCGACGGTTTCGCCTCAGACATGCTGGGTGGATTCATGGCCGCTCCCATGGTGTTTCTCCTTTGCGTTGTGCCAGCCGAGATAGAGATAAAGACCGAACAGGGCAATCGCCATGGCGAACCACTGCACGGCATAAGCGATGTGTTTTTCCGGCCCGGTGGCGACCACCGGCCAGTCGGCCTGATAGGTGGCGGGGCCGGTTTCTGCGCGTAGTTCGTAGGCAAAACCTTCGCGGTTCAGTGCAGTCCACAGCCTGGTTGGCTCAACGGCCGTAATCAGTTTCGGCCATGTCGACGTTGTGGGATCTGCGTGCAATTGGAACGTCGCACCGGGAGGGACGTAGACCCACGCGTCGAGGCTTACCGCTTCGGTGGGTGTCTTGAATTGAGGCGGTGTGCGGCGCTCCGGCCATGGCAACCAGCCGCGATTGACCAGCAGCCAAAGCCCGGTGGCCTGATCGTGGAATGGTTGCAAAAGTTCGACGCCGACCTTGCCGTTGCGTTGACTGTTGTCCAGCAGCAGGCTGTGCTCGGCATCGAACTGGCCGTGCAGGCGAATCCGGCGAAAAGCCGGGTCAGTGGTGTGCGGCAGTTCGCTGCTGGCCATCGGCTCGGCGGCCCGGCGCTCGGCGTAGGTTTGCAGCAGCGCGCTTTTCTCCGCGCCCCGGCTCAATTGCCAGAACCCCAGGGACACCAGTAGCGGCAGCAACAGCGCGACCACCAGCGTCGGCACGATACCCGGCCGAAAACGCTTCATGGCATCGCCAGAAAGTCGGTCATCGCGATAGCTATACTTAAGTGCATCGCTTCTCCCCCCGGAGTCTTAACCATGCTCAAAGCAGCCATCGTCCTGATGCTGATTGCCACGATTGTCAGCCTGTTCAGCGGCCTGTTTTTTCTGGTCAAGGACGACAGCCGTTCAAACCGCCTCGTCATTGCCTTGAGTGTTCGTGTGACCCTGGCCGCCCTTACCCTTGGCTTGATTACCTGGGGCTTTTACAGCGGCCAGTTGGTGTCCCATGCCCCTTGGTAGCTGCAGGAGCAAGCTGCTCTAAAGCACATAGACGAATACGAACAACCCGATCCACACCACATCAACGAAGTGCCAGTACCAGCTCGCCGCTTCGAAGCCGAACTGGTGCTCGCTGTCGAAGTGCCCACGCATGATCCGCATCAGCATCACGAACAGGATGATGGTGCCGATGGTCACGTGGGCGCCGTGGAACCCGGTGAGCATGAAGAAGGTCGCGCCGTAGATGCCCGAGCCCAGGGTCAGACCCAGCTCGTGGTAGGCGTGCATGTACTCTTCGGCCTGGAAGGTGAGGAATGCGCAACCCAGCAGCACGGTAAGCGCCAACCATAGTTTCAGTGCGCCGCGATGGCCCTTTTTCAAGGCATGGTGGGCGATGGTCACGGTCACGCTGGAGCTCACCAGCAATACGGTGTTGAGCAGCGGCAGGCCCCAGGGACTGATGACTTCCTTGGGCGGCGGAAACAGTTTCGAATCGGGGTTTTCCAGCAGCGGCCAGGTGAACTGGAAGTTCGGCCACAGCATGTGCGCGATGCCTTTGGCACCTTCACCACCGAGCGCCGGCCCGGAGATGTGACGCACATAAAACAGCGCGCCAAAAAAGGCGATGAAAAACATCACCTCCGAAAAAATGAACCAGCTCATGCCCCAGCGGAACGAGCGATCCATTTGCGGGCTGTACAAGCCTCCGCGACTTTCCTTGATCACCGTGCCGAACCAGCCGAACAGCATGTAGGCCACCAGCAATCCGCCGACGAAAAAGATCAGCGGCCCGTGGGATTCCGGGCGCGCCGCTTTCAGATCGTTGAACCAGGTGGCCAGGCCATACACGGTGGTGACCATGCCGAGCGTGGCGATGATCGGCCACTTGCTCTGGGCGGGAACGTAATAATGTTCATGAGTTGCCATTTATTGTTCTCCTTATCGGGCACGCTCAGCCGCCAGTGTTTACAGCTACCGGTGGATGTCGGGCGGTGATATCGAACAGCGTGTAGGACAGCGTCAGGTGCTTCACGTCCTTGGGCATGTCACGGTCAACGATGAAACGTACCGGCATCTCGATCCGTTGACCGGGCTGCAGCACTTGCTGGGTAAAGCAGAAACATTCGGTCTTGTGGAAATACGCCGCCGCGGTGCTGGGTGCGATGCTCGGCACGGCCTGGGCACTCATCGGCTTGTCGGTGGGGTTGTGGGCGATGAAGATCATCTCGTTCACCGCCCCCGGATGGGCCACCAGTTCCTCTCCCTTTGGATAAAAGTCCCAGGGCATATCGGCCGTGTTGGTCGACAGAAACTGCACACGCACCTGCCGCGAGGTGTCGACCGTCTGCTCACCCTCGTACTGCCCGGCGGTCTTGCCATTGATGCCGAAGGCCTTGCACATCACGTCGTAGATCGGCACCAGCGCAAACCCGAAGACAAACATCGCTACCACCACCAGCAATAGTCGAGTGACCAGTTTCTTCATCGAAATCGAGTCAGCCATGGCTTCGAATCCCTGTAGGAGCGAGCTCGCTCGCGAAAAACCCGAGAACGCCGTGGGGTATCAGGCTTCCAGCGTTATCGTTGACGATCATCGCGAGCGAGCTCGCTCCTACAAAGGGCCAGGTGTTCATTTCACTTCCGGCGGCGTAGTGAAGGTGTGATACGGCGCCGGCGACGGGATGCTCCACTCCAGGCCTTCGGCCCCGTCCCACGGTTTGGCCGGCGCAGGGGGGCCGCCGCGAATGGTCTTGATCACGATGAACAGGAAGAAGATCTGCGTGGCGCCGAACATGAATGCGCCGATCGACGACACCATGTTGAAGTCGGCGAATTGCAGGTTGTAGTCCGGAATTCGCCGCGGCATGCCGGCCAGTCCCACGAAGTGCATCGGGAAGAAGGCCATGTTCATACCAATGAACGACAGCCAGAAATGCAGCTTGCCGAGGGTTTCGTCGTACATGTGGCCGGTCCACTTCGGCATCCAGTAATAGGCCGAGGCGAAGATCCCGAAGATCGCCCCCGGCACCAGCACATAGTGGAAGTGCGCGACCACAAAGTAGGTGTCCTGGTACTGGAAATCCGCCGGGGCGATGGCCAGCATCAACCCGGAGAAGCCACCAATGGAGAACAGGATCACGAACGCCACGGCGAACAGCATCGGCGTCTCGAAGGTCAGCGAGCCTTGCCACATGGTGCTGGCCCAGTTGAACACCTTCACGCCCGTTGGCACCGCAATCAGCAGCGTGGCGTACATGAAGAACAGCTCGCCCACCAGCGGAATGCCGACCACGAACATGTGGTGCGCCCAGACGATGAACGACAGGAACGCGATACTCGCCGTGGCGTAGACCATCGACGTGTAGCCGAACAACGGCTTGCGCGAAAAGGCCGGAATGATCGAGCTGACGGCGCCGAACGCCGGCAGGATCATGATGTACACCTCGGGGTGACCGAAGAACCAGAACACGTGCTGGAACAACACCGGATCACCGCCACCGGCGGCACTGAAGAAGCTGGTGCCGAAGTGGATGTCCATCAGCATCATGGTCACGCACCCGGCCAGTACCGGCATCACCGCGATCAACAGGAACGCGGTGATCAGCCAGGTCCAGACAAACAGCGGCATTTTCATCAGCGTCATGCCGGGGGCGCGCAGGTTGAGGATGGTCGCGATCACGTTGATCGCCCCCATGATCGAACTGATCCCCATCAAGTGGATGGCGAAGATGAAGAAGGTCACGCTTTCCGGTGCGTAGGTCGTCGACAGCGGTGCATAGAAGGTCCAGCCGAAGTTCGGCCCGCCACCGGCGGTGAACAGGGTCGATACCAGCAACAGGAACGCGGCCGGCAACAGCCAGAAGCTGAAGTTGTTCATCCGCGGCAGGGCCATGTCCGGCGCGCCGATCATCAGCGGGATCATCCAGTTGGCGAGGCCGACGAAAGCCGGCATTACCGCACCGAAGACCATCACCAGGCCGTGCATGGTGGTCATCTGGTTGAAGAATTCCGGCTGGACGATTTGCAGCCCCGGCTGGAACAGTTCGGCGCGAATCACCATCGCGAACGAGCCGCCCAGCAAGAACATGGAGAACGCAAACCACAGGTACAACGTACCGATGTCCTTGTGGTTGGTGGTCAGCACCCAGCGCATCAGGCCCTTGGCGGGGCCGTGGGCGTGGTCGGTGGCGGTATGAACATGTTCATCGATTACAGCAGTCATGTCCTGTCTCCTGCAAACAGATGGGCTGGGCAGGCCGGGCTGCGTAGCCCCGACCGGTTCCGTACGTGCGCAATAGACCGGGTCATTTGCTTTCCGCCTGTTTCAGCTCCAGCACTTCTTTAGGCGTGACCATGTCGCCCTTGTTGTTGCCCCAGGCATTACGTTCATAGGTCACGACCGCCGCGATATCGACTTCCGAGAGTTGCTTGCCGAACGCCGCCATCGCGGTGCCGGGCTTGCCATGGAAGACCAGGCTCAGGTGAGCCTCTTTTGGCCCGGTGGCGATTTTCGAGCCCTTGAGCGCCGGGAACATCGGCGGCAGGCCCTGGCCTTCGGCCTGGTGACAGGCCACACAGGTGGTGTGGTAGATCTTGTCGCCGCGATCCTTGAGTTCGTCGAGCGTCCATTCCTTGCTGGTCAGCTCTTTGAGCTGCGCGACCTCGACCTTGCGATCGGCCAGCCATTTTTCGTAATCGGCCTTTTCCTTGACCTCGACCACGGTGGGCATGAAGCCGTGATCCTTGCCGCACAACTCGGCGCACTGGCCACGGTAGATGCCAGGCTTGTCGATGCGGGTCCAGGCTTCGTTGACGAACCCGGGGATCGCATCGCGCTTGACCGCGAAAGCCGGCACCCACCAGGAGTGGATCACGTCGGCGGAGGTCACCAGGAAACGCACCTTGGTGCCGACCGGCAGCACCAATGGCTTGTCGACTTCGAGCAAATAGTGCTCGCCCTTGGTTTCCTTGTTGTGGATTTGATCTTGGGGGGTGGTCAGGTTGCTGAAGAACTCGACGTCCTGGCCCAGGTATTTGTAGTGCCACTTCCACTGGTAGCCGGTGATCTGGATATCGATTTCCGGCTCACTGGCGTCGTACATCCTGATCAGGGTCGCGGTAGCGGGAATCGCCATGGCCACCAGGATCAGGAAAGGCACGATGGTCCAGAGGATTTCGACGGTGGTGCTTTCATGAAACTTGGCGGCCACCTGCCCGGTCGAGCGGCGGTGGAGAATCATCGACCAGAACATGGCACCAAAAACGATGATGCCGATCACCACACAGATCCAGAAAATGGTCATGTGCAGGTCGAATACTGCGTGACTGATTTCAGTCGCTCCAGGCGCCATATTCACAGTCCAGGCCGCTTGTGCCTGACTGAAAATCGACCACAACAGGAGGCCCATCCAGACATGTGGATGTCGCATCATTGCGGGTTCCCCTTATCGTTCTTGTTATCCCGCCGGCTTTCACCTGCGGCAAGGGAGCGGCTGCATCAGACTACGAACTTGAATCGCCGGGCCTTGCTGCACATGCAGTCGGGCGTCATCAGCTAACTCCATTCCACCCCGAGTATAGACAGCACCTCTGACCTCGCAATGCGAAGGCGTAAATCATCTGAAACAGCATTAACTTGCTTTGCAGGGCACGAATGGAGAAGGATGCAGACGAGTGGTGGCCAATCGATATAACGGGTCTGTCTCAAGGATGAAATAATTATGACAAATGCGTCTTAGCATTTTTCGTAAGCCAGCTAAGTTATGTCTTCCCTATTTCATTGCCTTGTTTCCTGGAGTTTTCATGAACACCGCCGCATTGCGCGAGCAGATCCAAAAAGCCCAACAACACGAAGCCGAGACCGGCCTGCTGACGCGTCAGCTGGAAAGCAAGCTGCCTCATCTACACCCGGCGATCCAGTTGCCGGAAGCGGACGCCAATGGCGTGCTGACGCGTTTTGTCGCCGCTTACATCAATGAAGTTCCTGATCTGCTGGACGCAGCCAATGAAGTCGCCAGGGAAGCGGGCATCGAGTCACAGATCAAACCGGTGCTTAATATCGCCGAGCAGTACTTCCTCCAGCCGCCAGCCATCATGGCCGGTCATGTCGGGCTCGACAGCCTGCTGGATGAAGCCTATCTGGCGCACCGGTTTGTCGAAGAGGTCAACGACCTGTACATCAAGCATTTCGGCCAGCCACTGATCCCCCTGGACATGACTGTCGCCAATCTGATTGCTCACCAATTGATCGGTGAGGAATTTGCCAACCAACTGGACGAAGTCGTACATCACGCATTCGAACAAATGTTGACCGAAGAGAGCTTTGCGCTTGAGTCGGTGGAAGCCTACCGCGAGAAGCTCAGCAGCCCGGACACCGGCGCCGCGTGGAAGCGCTGGCCGTGCATGTCCCGCCGCTTGGGCGTAGGTCTGGAACTGGATCAGCCGGCGGCTTGATCCATCGGTAAGTAAAATTCCCCTGCAGGAGCGAGCAAGCTCGCTCCTGCACAGGAACCTCAGCCAGCCGCACCAATACCGATATTGGTTCGCACCCGCCCCTCCAGCCTTCGCTTCAACCCCCGCGATTCAATCAACAGCTTCGAGCCCTTGGCCGCATTTGCCCGCCCCCAATCCTCCAGCAGCTCCAGGCACGAGTGATCGATGTAGCTCAAATTGTTGAGCGGCACATGCACCGTCGTGCCCGGCGCAATGCTGCCCAGCACCTGGGTCAGCGCCGGCACTTTGAGGAAGGTCGCCGCGCCCACCAGGCGCAACTCCATTTCCCCTTCCCGGGGCAGGTCGATCAGGCTGATTTTCAAGCGTGAGGCTTTCAGTGCCAGCTTCACCAGCGTCAGGCCGAAGCCAATCAACACGCCAGTCAGCAGGTCGGTGAAAACGATGGCGAGCGCAGTTGCCGCGTAAGTGAACATCGGTGCCCGACCATACCGGCCCAAACCGCGAAAGACCTTGAGGTCCACCAGTTTGAAGCCGGTGTACACCAGCACGCCCGCCAGGCTTGCCACCGGAATGCTTTGCAGCACACTGGACAGCAACAGCACGAACGCCAGCAGCCACAGGCCGTGGAAAATGGTCGAAAACCGCGTCGTTGCTCCGGCCTGGACATTCGCCGAGCTGCGCACGATAACGCCGGTCATTGGCAACGCGCCGAGCAGGCCACACAACATGTTGCCGACACCTTGTGCCGACAATTCCCGGTCGAAGTCCGAGCGCTGGCCGCTGTGCATGCGGTCAACCGCCGCGGCCGAGAGCAAGGTTTCGGCACTGGCAATGAAGGCCACGGCAAACGCGGCGATCAGCAAGGCCGGATCAGCCAGGTTGAGCAGATCCGCCGGCTTCAGCCAGTCGATGGCTTCCGTCAGGTTGGCCGGCACCTCAACCCGTTTGACCTGCAACGCCAACACCAGGCTGGCAAGCGTGGTCAGACCGACGCCGAGTAGCGCGCCAGGAATGAAGCGCAGGGATTGCGGACGGTATTTTTCCCACAGCCACATGACAGCAATCGTCGACAAACCGAGCAAACCGGCCTGCCAGCCAAACGTGGGCAACGCCTGAGCCAGCGCCGCCGGGAAAGCGGCCAGGTTATCCAGGCCCGAAGGCTTGGGCACGGCATCCAGCATTACATGCACCTGAGACAGGACGATCAGCACGCCAATCCCGGCCAGCATGCCGTACACCACGGCAGGCGCCGTCACCCGAAACCAGCAGCCCAGTTTCAAGCGACCGGCCACCAGTTGCAGCAAACCCGCCAGCAACAGAATCGGCCCGAGCATGGCGATGCCGTGCTGGCGGACCAGTTCAAAGACCAGAACGGCCAGGCCCGCTGCCGGGCCACTGACTTGCAGCGGCGAGCCAGCCAACCAGCCAACGACCAGACCACCAATGATGCCGGTGATCAGGCCCTTGGCAGGCGGTAGCCCCGAAGCAATCGCGATGCCCATGCACAGGGGCAGGGCGACCAGGAACACAACCACCGAAGCCAGCAGCTCCCGTGGCAGAACAGCTTTGAGTTGAGCAGCACGCATGGTAAGTCTCCCGAAGTTTTCTTCAGGCATGGCAAAGCCAGGCTGCCTAAACGGCAGCCTCGGCTGAACCACACAACGATTTAGGAGGATTTAGAAGCGCGCTTTGGGCGTCGCCACGGGAATTGGCAGGCTGCCATTGAGCGGCAGGAAACAGCCTTGATCGGCGTCGTACGCCTTGATTTCGCTGGTTTCGATGTTGTAGACCCAGCCGTGGATATACAACTGACCGTTGGCCATGCGCGAGGCCACCGACGGATGGGTGCGCAGATGCTGCAGTTGGGCGATCACATTCTCTTCGGTGAGGACGTGCATGCTTTCGCTTTCGTTAGAGCAGTTGCAGTTCTCCTGCACCATGGTTTTGGCCACTTCGGCATGACGCAGCCAGGCTTTGACCGTGGGCATCTTCCCCAGGCTGTCCGGGTTGAGCACCGCACGCATGGCGCCGCAATCGGAATGCCCGCAAATGATGATGTGATGCACCCCCAGCGCCAGTACGGCGTACTCGATAGCGGTGGATACACCACCGTTCATTTGCCCGTAAGGCGGTACGACGTTACCGACATTGCGGGTTACGAACAGGTCGCCTGGGGAGCTATTGGTGATCAGCTCGGGCACGATGCGCGAATCGGCGCAGGCAATGAACATCGCTCGTGGCCGCTGGGCCGTGGCGAGTTTCTTGAAGAGCTCTTCCTGCTGGGGAAAGACCTCATGATGAAAATGCAAAAAGCCGTCAACGATATGCTGCAACGCTGCATCGGCGGTTTCGGCCTCGGGTTGGGCTGAAGCCGACGCAGCCAACGGCTGTTTATCCTTGTCACTCATGATTCATCCTCATTGGCGGAGTCAGGGAATCTTCCCGTTTTGTCCGGTGTGAAGCCAGTGGCTGGTTAAAAAACATCCAGGCCAAACATCTTGACCCGTCAGTCACTCGATGACCAAGGTAGCGGCCAAATCTTAATTCAAACTGAATGAACCGCTCTAGAACCTGTGTTCCAGTTCACAAAAAGCGTGACCGGCGTAATCCGTGAGCGCGCTCATCAGTACTCAACCATAGGCCAATTGTCCTCAAATCAACGACATCTGGCGACCCGGCGGACAAAAGGCTTCGCAGTCCAGATTGAACCCTTCCCGGTGATTGAGCCCCAGACGCTTGATCGCCTTGGCAAAACGCTGCGCCAGCAAGTCCGCAAACGGTCCTTCACCACGCATCCGCGCACCAAAGCGGCTGTCATACAGCTCGCCACCACGGCTCTGGCGAATCAGGCTCAGGACATGCGCCGCCCGTTGCGGGTAGTGGGCCGCCAGCCATTCCTCGAACAGGGGCGCCACTTCCAAAGGCAAGCGCAGCATCATGTATGCAGCGCTCTGTGCCCCGGCGTCATGGGCCTCGGCCAGCAGGCTTTCGAGTTCACTGTCGTTGATCATCGGAATCATCGGTGAACACAACACGCCCACCGGAATGCCTGCGTCGCGCATGACCCTGATCGCCCGCAACCGGGCCTTGGGTGCGGAGGCGCGGGGCTCGAGTATGCGTTTGAGTTCGTCGTCCAGGGTGGTCAGGCTGATCATTACCGCCACCAGTCTTTGGCTGGCAAGCTCGGCCAGCAGGTCCAGGTCGCGAAGAATCAGTGAGCCCTTGGTGACGATGGTCACCGGGTGCCGATAACGCAGGAGTACTTCGAGGGTTTGCCGGGTGATCTTGTATTCACGCTCGATCGGCTGATACGGGTCGGTGTTGGAGCCGAGGTTGATCGGTGCACATTGATAACCACGCTTGGACAGCTGTTGCTCCAGCACATCCACGGCATTGGTCTTGGCAATCAGCCTGGTTTCGAAGTCCAGCCCTGGCGACATGTCCCAATAGGCGTGGCTCGGCCTTGCGTAGCAATAGATACAACCATGCTCGCAGCCGCGATAAGGATTGATCGAACGATCGAACGGCAAGTCCGGCGAGGTATTGCGGGTGATGATGGTTTTCGCCGTTTCGATGCGCACCTCCGTGCCTTGGGTGAGCGGTACTTCCTGATACCAGCCGTCGTCTTCGGCCACCGAATGGCTTGGGGCAAAGCGGTTGTGCGGGTTGGTTGCGGTGCCGCGACCACGGGGGGGCAATGGCGTATGCATGGGGAAACCCTGATAGCTGTATACACATACAGTACATCGACGCACACGGTGGGGCCAGTGCCGTTGGGCGCCTTCTCGATTTTCGCTTGTCGCAAGCCTGTATCAGGCAATCAAGAGACACATTTTAAATATGGTTCAAGTACTGGAAGTGTCGTTATTATTTTTTCGCAGCAATCAATTAACGGACATTAATTAAAGGACTTTAAATATGTCGTATTTCAACCGTCGTGGTATTTTCCTGCAAAAACTTGGTCCAACCATAGTCGATCCAGATGAAGTACTTGTCTCCATGCAGTTCGCCCTGAAAGAGTCGGTCCAGGATGAAAACGGTGTTACGACAGATAAACTGGTTGACTCCAGCATTTTCATTGCATCGTCTTACGATGGTGGTCAGTCATTCAGTATTCGTGACGCCAAAGACGTGGATGGCGATGGCGACGTTGACGACAATGACAGGGAAAAGATGATTGCACTGGCCAAGGCCTATGCAACTATCATCAAAGTTTAAAAGTCAGACTTTATATGCTGTGCATGTTGCTTATGCGCAGCAGACTGAGTGCAAAAAAATGGACGCAACTCCAGTTCCTGAGTATTTCCACGATTGTCCCTGTAGATGATCCTGGACTTTTGGCGAACATGAAACTTAGCTTGATGAAAGTTCAAGTCTTACAGTCTGGAGGATTAACTCCATACCGGTCCCCAGCACGAACAATCCGGCCTGGAAAACATGCTCAGCCAGGCAACATCATTTCACGTTTCATTGACACCCCCCTCACAGGGCTTTGACCGTTCAGGATTGAAGCTATACGCCAACATCTGCCTTTTCCTGGACGGTCAACCAAGCATGTCCCTACCGCGCATTTTCCCTGCCATGTGCCTCTCGCTGGTCGCACTTCTCAACCTGACACCCGTCTTCGCCGACGATGCGGCCTCGTCACGTCCGGCAGATTGGGCTCAACCGGTGGAGACGCAGTACAACCTTTTTCAAATGTCTCCCACTCTCTATCGCAGTGCATTACCCGACAAGGGCGCGCTACCACTTCTGGAAAAGCTCAAGGTCGGCACGGTGATCAACTTCCTGCCTGAAGAGGATTCCAGCTGGTTATCCACGCCAGGCATCACGCAAGTACAACTGCCTTATCGCACCAACCATGTGGATGACGCCGACGTGCTTAAAGCGTTGCGCGCCATCCAGTCTGCCGAAGCCAAAGGCCCGGTGCTGATGCATTGCAAACACGGCTCAGACCGTACCGGACTGATGGCGGCCATGTACCGGGTTGTCATCCAGGGCTGGACCAAGGAAGAGGCTCTGAACGAAATGACCAGGGGCGGCTTTGGCGATAGCTCCCACTTCAAGGACGGTATCCGCTACATGATGCAGGCCGATGTCGACAAACTGCGCACGGCGCTGGCCAACGGCGATTGCAGCACCAGCCCGTTCGCCGCTTGCTCGATGAAGAGCTGGTTCAAGTCCGCTCATATCGAATAAAAAAAGCCCCCGTTGCATCACGCCACGGGGGCTTTTTCACTCAGTGCTGTTCGTCGGGCTTTTTCTTCAGCTTCGGATTGGGGAAGAACTGAACCGCCTGCACCGTGGTGTCCGGGGCTTTTGGCGCGGTGGTATTGACCCGCGTCCCCAGCTCTTTCGGCACCGACAGCCCCTGTTCATTGAGTGTGTCGGAGTAACCGCAGGCCACGCACTCACGGTGCGGGACCTGGTCTTCACTCCACATCATCAACTTGTCCGGTTCGCTGCATGCCGGGCAGACCGCCCCGGCGATAAAGCGTTTTTTCGTAATCACAGGCCCCTCGCTCATGCTGCTGCGTCCTCACTCAGGCCGCTGTGGCGCAAGAGTGCGTCAATCGATGGCTCACGGCCACGGAAGTCGACGAACAGCACCATTGGCTCCTGGGAACCACCGCGTGCCAGGATCGCTTCACGGAAGGCGCGACCGGTATCGGCGTTGAGCACGCCTTCTTCTTCAAACTTCGAGAAGGCATCGGCCGACAGCACTTCTGCCCATTTGTAGCTGTAGTAACCCGCGGCATAACCGCCGGCGAAGATGTGCGCAAAGCTGTTGGGGAAGCGGTTGTAGGCCGGCGGACGCATCACCGAGACCTCGTCGCGTACGCCTTCGAGTACTTGCAGCACGCCGCGGCCATCGCCGTGAGTGGCGTGCAGTTCGAAGTCGAACAGCGAGAACTCCAGTTGGCGGACCATCATCAGGCCGGACTGGAAGTTTTTCGCCGCGAGCATCTTCCCGAGCAGGTCCTGAGGCAGCGGTTCGCCGGTTTCGTAATGACCGGAAATCAGCGCCAGGCCTTCCGGTTCCCAGCACCAGTTTTCCATGAACTGACTGGGCAGCTCGACGGCATCCCAGGCCACGCCGTTGATACCGGACACGCCAGCATGCTCGACGCGGGTCAGCAGGTGATGCAGGCCGTGACCGAATTCATGGAACAGGGTAGTGACTTCGTCATGGGTCAGCAGCGCCGGTTTACCGCTGTCGGCCGGGGTGAAGTTGCACACCAGGTTCGCCACCGGGCTTTGCAATACGCCGCCAGCCGTGCGGCGACGGTCGCGGGCGCCATCCATCCAGGCCCCGCCACGCTTGTTGGCCCGAGCGTAGAGGTCGAAGAAGAAGCGGCCGACGTGCTGGCCGTTTTCCTTGATTTCAAACAGGCGGACATCCGGGTGCCAGGTGTCGAAGCCTTTGAGTTCGGCAATCTCGATGCCGTACAGGCGCTGCACGATGGCGAACAGGCCGCCGAGCACCTTGTCGATCGGGAAGTAGGCGCGCAGGGCTTCCTGGGCCACGCTGTAACGTTGCTCACGGAGTTTTTCGCCGTAGAAACCGCTGTCCCAGCTTTGCAGGTCCGGGCAACCTTGCTCGGCAGCGTAGGCCTTGAGCTGTTCCAGATCCTGGGCGGCGAACGGTTTGCTGCGCTTGGCCAGGTCACGCAGGAAGCTCAGCACCTGATCGCTGGATTCGGCCATTTTGGTCGCCAGGCTCAGTTCGGAGAAACTGCTGAAACCCAGCAGTTTGGCCAGCTCCTGACGCAGGTCGAGGATTTCTTCCATGACCGGGCCATTGTCGTTCTGACCGGCATTCGGCCCCTGGTCCGACGCGCGGGTGCAGTAAGCCGCGTAGACTTCCTCACGCAGTGCGCGGTCCTGGGCGTAGGTCATCACCGCGTAATAGCTCGGGAATTCCAGGGTGATCAGCCAGCCGTCCAGGCCCTTGGCCTCGGCGGCGGCAGCCATTTGCGCCTTGGCCGAATCGGTCAGGCCGGCGAGGGCGGCTTCATCGCTGATGTGCTTGGTCCACGCCTGAGTGGCATCGAGCAACTGGTTGGAGAAACGGCTGCCCAGTTCGGACAGCTTGCTCTGCACTTCGGCGTAACGCTTCTGTTCGGCTTCCGGCAGGTCGATACCCGACAGACGGAAGTCACGCAGGGAGTGTTCCAGGATAGTTTTCTGCGCCACGTCGAAACCGCCGGCCTCCGGGCTACTGGCCAGGGCTTCGAAAGCCTGGAACAGTTCGCGGTTCTGGCCCAACTCGGTGGAGTAGGCGCTCAAGGCCGGCAGGCACGACTCGTAGGCTTCACGCAGCTCGGCGCTGTTGCACACGGCATTGAGGTGGCTGACCGGGCTCCAGGCGGCGCCCAGGCGGTCGTTGAGCTCGTCCATCGCCAGCACCAGGCCGGCCCACGTTGGCTGCTTGACCTGGGTCTTGAGGATCTCGACGATGGCAGCGCGGTTGTCAGCCAGGATCTGTTCAATGGCCGGTTGTACGTGTTCAGCGCGGATGGCGGAGAACGGTGGCAGGTCGTAGGACTGCAAAAGAGGGTTGTTCACGCTCACGGTTGATACCTTGGCTGGAGAAACATGTAGCCATCTTAATTACAATCGACACTCACCGCAGCTATCAGCAACAGAGAGAAAACCAATCGTGAACCTTCGCAAGTATCAGGACCACACGCCGCGGCTCGGCAAAGGCGCATTTGTCGACAGCTCGGCGGTGGTGATCGGCGATGTTGAAATCGGCGACGACAGCTCGGTCTGGCCGCTGACGGTGATCCGTGGCGACATGCACCGCATCCGCATCGGCGCGCGCACCAGCGTGCAGGATGGCTGTGTGCTGCACATCACCCACGCTGGCCCGTTCAACCCCGATGGCTTCCCGTTGCTGATCGGCGACGACGTGACCATCGCCCACAAGGTCATGCTGCATGGCTGTTCGGTGGGCAGCCGGGTGTTGATCGGCATGGGCAGCATCGTCATGGACGGTGCGGTGGTCGACGACGAGGTGATCATCGGTGCCGGCAGCCTGGTGCCGCCGGGCAAGCATCTGCAAAGCGGCTTCCTGTATGTGGGCAGCCCGGTGAAGCAGATCCGTCCGCTGACTGACAAGGAACGCGCCTTTTTCACCTACAGCGCGGCGAACTACGTGAAGCTCAAGGACCTGCATCTGGCCGAAGGCTACGACCAGCTTTGACCCGGCCCTCTTATTCAGGATTCAACATGCACTACCAAACCGTTTTATTCGACCTCGATGGCACCCTGACCGACCCGCGCGAGGGCATCACCCGTTCGATCCAGTTCGCCTTGGGCAAACTGGGTATCGATGAACCGGACCTGGCCAAACTCGAACATTTCATCGGCCCGCCACTGTTGCAGGCGTTCATGCAGTTCTACGACTTCGACGAAGCCAAGGCCTGGGAGGCGGTGAATTTCTACCGCGAGCGATTCAAGGTCACCGGTCTCTACGAAAACCGGGTGTTCGATGGCGTCACGCCGCTACTGGAAACCCTGGGCGGGCAAGGCCGGCAGCTGTACATCGCGACCTCGAAACCTTGGGTGTTCGCCCGGGAAATCGCCCGGCATTTCGATTTCGCCAGGCACTTCAAGGTGATTTACGGCAGCGAACTGGATGGCACCCGGACCAACAAGGTCGAGCTGATCGCTCACCTGATGGCCGAAGAACACCTGGACCCGGCCAGCACCTTGATGATCGGCGACCGCAAGCACGACCTGATCGGCGCGCGCAGCAACGGCCTGGACGCAGCGGCGGTGGGTTACGGCTTCGGCAGCCACGAAGAGTTGAGTGCTGAAGCGCCGGCGTATCACTTTGAAACGCTGTCTGAACTGCATCAGGCGTTTTTACAGCACTAATACGACTTACCCCTGTGGGAGCGAGCCTGCTCGCGAAAGCGGAGTGTCAGCTGAATCAACTTCGACTGCGGCGCCGCCTTCGCGAGCAGGCTCGCTCCCACAAGGGGTCACACAGGCTTCAGGGTCTTGGCGGCGGGGCCAGCCGTTGCCCTTGCTCGACTGTCCAGTTCACCACCTGTGCGGTCAACTGATCGTTCGCCTGTCCAAACCCCGCCACCACCGCCGGGACTTGCACACTGCTCAGCGGCTGGCGCACTTCAAAGCGGTGGCTGGCGAGGATACGCTGGTCGTAACTGCGCACCAGCAATGCATCCAGACGCACCACCACGCCGGCATTCGTACCCTGGTACTCGGTCTGGAACGCCTGCAGGCTGCCGCCCAATTCAAGATCAGCCTGGAAAATACTGTCGTCGGTGCTCAACAACGGCACCCGCCCGTCATGCTGGAAACCTTCCAGCAAGCGGTTGCGCACCAGCACCGGCACCGGGTCGCTCCAGCGCGAGCCCTTGTAGTGGCTGATCACATCGCCCTGAGGAATCACTGCAATGTTCGGACTGTTCAACGCTTCGCTGGACTGGAATTTGGTCAGGCGCAACGACCAGCGTTGCGGCGTGCCATGGCTGGCCGATGCATTCTGGGCCGAAGGCAATCGATAGACCTCGAACGGCTCGGGCTTGGGCAGGATCGAGCACGAGCTGATCAGCGTGAAGCCAGCGAGGAGGGCGAGCCGAATCAGCTTCATGGCGTGAATTCCTTGGTCTTTTCACTGCCCAGCAGGTAACCGCTGGGGTTGGCCTCCAGACGTTTGGTAATAACGCGCAACGAGGACAGGGTTTCGCGCATCTCGCGCACGGCCGGACCCAGGCCACTGAGGCCTTGCATGCCGCTGTTGAGCGAATCCTGATTGGCGCTGATCAGCGTGTTGAGGGTCGCGCTGCTCTCCTGCAGCGACTTCATCGCCTGCTCGGCATTGCCGAGCACGTCTTTGCCATGCTCATTGAGCAACCCGTTGGCATTGCGCATCAACGTCGTGGTCTGCTCCAGCATGTTGTTGGCCTGTTTGCCGACCGAGGCCAGTTGCTGCATGGCCTGGCGGATATCACCGCGCTGCTCGGCAATGGTCCCGGTGGTTTGCTCCAGGTGCTCCAGGGTTTTGCTGATGCGCTCGATGTTTTCCGTGGAAAACATCAGGTTGACGTTTTGCATCAGCGTGTTCACGCCGGACATCAAGTCGTTGCTGTCATTGAGTAGCCGGGCGATGGGCGAGGGCGAGGCGACAATGGTTGGCAGGTTGCCGCCCTTGCCCCTGAGTGTCGGGCTTTGTGGCGTACCGCCGCTGAGCTGGATGATCGAGGTCCCGGTGACGCCGGTCAGGGCCAGTTTGGCATTGGTGTCTTCCTTGACCGGGGTGTCGCCGGCCAGGCGAATTCGCGCCAGCACTCGCCGCGGGTCTTTCGGGTCCAGGCGCAGCGAGATCACGTCGCCGACCTTGATCCCGCTGTACTGCACCGAACTGCCTTTGGACAAACCGCTGACCGCCTCGTTGAACACCACCTCGTAGTCCTTGAATTCGGTATCGACACTGGACTTGGCCAGCCACAGGCCGAACAGCAGCGCGGCCGTCACCACAATCACGGTGAACAGGCCGATCAATACATGATGGGCTCGGGTTTCCATGTCAGACCTCGTTGAGCTGTTGGGCGGCTGTCAATGCCGCGCGGCCGCGAGGGCCATGGAAGTATTCGTGAATCCACGCATCGTCGGTTTCCGACACCTTGTCGATGGCGTCCGCCACCAGCACCTTTTTCTGCGCCAGCACCGCCACCCGGTCGGTGATGGTGTAGAGCGTGTCGAGGTCGTGGGTCACCAGAAAGACACTCAGGCCCAGGGCATCGCGCAGGGTCAGGATCAATTGGTCGAACGCGGCGGCGCCAATCGGGTCGAGACCGGCGGTGGGCTCGTCGAGAAACAGGATGTCCGGGTCCAGCGCCAATGCCCGGGCCAGCGCGGCACGCTTGATCATGCCGCCGGACAGCGACGAGGGGTATTTTTCTGCGGCCGACAACGGCAACCCGGCCAGGGCCATTTTCACCGCCGCCAGGTGCTCGGCGTCGTTGCGGCTCAAGCCGGCGTGCTCGATCAGCGGCAGCGCGACGTTCTCGGTCACTGTCAGCGACGAGAACAGCGCGCCTTTCTGGAACAGCACGCCGAATCGTCGCTCCACCCTCGATCGCTCGTCTTCGGACAAGGTTGGCAGGTTTTTCCCGAAGACTTTCACCACGCCTTCGCTGGGTTGGCGCAACCCGACAATGCTGCGCAGCAGCACCGATTTGCCGCTACCGGAGCCACCGACCACGGCGAGGATCTCGCCCTTGTACAAATCCAGGTCGAGGTTCTCGTGCACGCTCTGGCGGCCAAAGCGGTTGCACAACCCACGCACTTCTATCACCGCCTCGGAGGGCGCTCGGGGGATACGACTCACCAGCCCATCTCCATGAAAAACATCGCGGCTATCGCATCAAACACGATCACCACGAAAATCGACTGCACCACACTCGACGTGGTGTGAGCGCCGACGGATTCGGCGCTGCCGCTGACCTTGAAACCTTCGAGGCAGCCAATGGCAGCAATCAGGAAAGCGAACACCGGTGCTTTGACGATCCCCACCAGAAAGTGCTGAACACCGATGTCCGTTTGCAGTAGCGACAGGAACATCGCCGGCGAGATATCCAGCGCCACCGCGCACACCACGCCACCGCCGATAATCCCCGAGAGCATCGCCAGAAAGGTCAGCATTGGCAGGGCGATCAGCAGCGCCAGGACCCGCGGCACCACCAGCAACTCCACGGGATCGAGGCCCAGCGTGCGGATGGCGTCGATTTCTTCATTGGCCTTCATCGAACCGATTTGCGCCGTGAATGCACTCGCGGTGCGCCCGGCCATCAGGATCGCGGTCAGCAGCACACCGAATTCGCGCAGGAAGGCAAATCCCACCAGGTCCACGGTGAAGACGGTGGCGCCGAAAGTGGCCAGCACCGTCGACCCGAGAAACGCCACCACGGCGCCCACCAGAAAAGTCAGCAACGCAACGATGGGGGCGGCGTCGAGACCGGTCTGTTCGATATGGGCGATCATCGGCGTGACACGCCAGCGCTTGGGACGGAACAGGCCTCTGGCAATGGTTTCGATGATCAGGCCAACAAAACCCAGCAGTTGCAGGGTGTCCTGCCAGACGGTGTCCACCGCGCGGCCGATGCGGGTCAGCAACTGGACGCTAACGCTGACTTCCGGTTCCTTGATCGGAACGCAGAAATCGGTCAGCGAGCAGTAGACGGTTTGCAGCAACGCGCGATCGGCGGAGGAGAGCGTGCAATCAGGATGTTCGGCAGAGCGACCGAGGCGCTCGGAGCCGAGCATTTCTACCAGCAGCGAGGCGCCGGCGGTGTCGAGGGCGCCGAGACCATTGAGGTCAATGGGGGTGTTGGTGTCGTACTGGCCGTGAAGCTTTTCGCACAACAGCTTCAGGTCAGCATAATGGGCAAGCGTCCAGTCGCCCGTCACCCGCAACCGCGCAGGTGTGAGCGACGTGTCCAATCGGGCATTGCCGGCCATCGTGCTGCTGATCATAAGCTCCGTGCTTGTTCAGTGATTTCGCAGCTCTACGTAATAGCACGAACCGCACTACTTTTCTTTGATCGCTGTGCTGTCCGTGACTTCGAAACGCAGCACGCCGATGACCTGGCCATCTTCGGTCAGTACCCGAACCTGCCATTTGCCGGCCGGATTGCCCGGGAAGTTCTGCTTGTGGGTCCAGGCCCGGTAACCTTCCTTGCGCCCGCCGTGGATATCCAGGGGGATGCGGTCGACCTCTTTACCGTTGAACTGCCAGACGTGATAAATCCGCTCGTCCAGGCCACGCGGAGCGTTGATCGCGGTGTACGCATAGAGCCCGCCATTGCGGATCTGCTCGGCGCTGACTTCGTCGAGGCTGGCGCCAGGTGTGCGGTCCTGCATTTGCGTGCTGATGGCCACGTCGGTCATCCATAGCGTCGCCGGCGGCACCCACGAACGCAGCTCCCAACCGACGAAGCCAATGCCCAGGGTGATACTCAAAATCGCCAGCGCGCTGCGCAGGGTTCGAATCGGGAAGATCGACGCCAGGCTCGGGAACGACAGCAGCACCGAGATACCCAGCGCCCATTTGAAACTTTGCGCGGTGGTCAGGTGCATGATCACCGGCAACGCCGTGAGCAGCGCGGCGAACAGGGTCAGGGTGTGCAGGGCCAGAAACGCCCAACGCCGTGGAGCCAGCCACTTGTAGTAGAGCGGGTCAACAATCGAAATCAGCGCCGCGATGCCCAGCAGCCCGGTGAAAACCAGCTGGCCACTGTTCCACGTCGTGGTGATGAAGAAGAACGGCAGGACGAAAAACAGGCTTTCCTGATGGATCATCTGCGTCGCGTAGCGCAGCAACGGTTCCGGGATTTCGCGCTTGAAAATGCGCGTGAACAGCTTGGTCAGGCTGTTTTCCAGCATCAGCCAGATCCAGCTGATCAGCATGATGGTGGTGATCCAGCTCGCCAGGCCTTGCTGGCGATCGACCAGAATGAAACTGCACACCCCGGAGATGAAACCACCGAGCGCAATGACCCCAGGGTAGCGCTTCATCAATTCGAGGATGCGCTGTACGAAAAGGGTCAGGTTTTGCATTCGGCGGGTTCACATTTGTCGTAGGAAAAAACCTCGACAGGGTACCGCTGGCGCGGCGCTGTGGCGAGGGGGCTTGCCCCCGTTCGGCTGCGAAGCAGTCGTGAAGCTGATTTCTGCAATGCATCGGAAAGATCGGGATTGCTGATTTTGGGGCCGCTTCGCGACCCAACGGGGGCAAGCCCCCTCGCCACAGTTAGTTTCTCGCCAGTTAGAATGTTTACTTTTCGCGATGAAAACGCCACGCCACAAGACTCAAGAGCAACAACCCCGCCACGGCGACCACCAACCACATGACCTGGTCGTAACTGAACAAAGGTTTCTCGATCCGCAAATACCCCGGTTGCAACAGCAGTTCACGCACGGCCTTGTTCGCTTCTTCCAGCGTCACCCCCCGCAGTTCCCGGGCCGGGTCGGCGAAGCGGCCGTCCTCGTAATCACCGATGGCACTCCAGTAGTAGTCGGCCAACGCACTGTTACCTTGTACAGCCCAGGCCTGACGGGCAATCGCGGCCTGCTTCAGGCGGTTGAAGGTGTCGACATTGAGGCCGTCCTTGAGCAGTCCGGCCTTCAAGTCTTCGAGTACTTGTTCAGCCTCTGGTACATCGTCGCGTTCAAGGTCGGCATTGAGGCTCATGAAACCCACGCCACCGAACACCTCGCGTTCCGCCCACGGGCCGTAGGACAAACCGTGAGCCAGGCGCAACTGGCGATAAATCGCCCAATCCAGATAATCCTTGAGCAAATCGAAGGTCTGGTCGTGCCCGTCTTCCAGCACCGGCTCCGGCACCAGCCAGTGCAACTTGGCGCCGTTGCCGACCAGACCGTGGGTCAGGGTGCGTTCGTGGGCGGCGCTGATCTGGATTTGCGGCAATGGCAGATGCTCACCGGGGGTAATCGCTTCCAGCGCGCCATACGCCCGTTCCAGATAGGCCGGCAGTAACTTGTCGAGGTCACCGACTACGATCAGGGTCATGTTGTTCGGCGCATACCAGTCCTTGCGCACCCGCTCCAGCTGCTCACGGGTCAGGCCATCGACTTGCGCACGTTCCGGGCATTTCAGGCCCAGTTCCACGGCCAGCTGGTTGCTGGCGGTGTGGCCCAGGTCCTGACGATCGAGCCAGCGTTGCAGGTGCGAGTAGTGGCCGCCGTCTTCGCGCTCGACCACTTGCTTGGCCGCGTTGATGGCGTTGTCGTCGAAGTGGGTCTGGGTCAGCAGCGCCAGCAGCAGGTCGAGCACTTTGCGCTGGTTCTTCGCCGGGGCTTCAATGACGAAGGTCGTATCGGCATTGCTGGTGAATGCGTTCCACTCACCGCCCAGGGCCTGCATGCGTTCTTCCAGGCCGCCTTCGCCGCTGGCGTCGATACCGCTGAACAGCAGGTGTTCCAGCAGATGCGGCAATTCCTTTTCTTCGCAGTTGAAATCGTCCAGGCCAACGCCGACCACCAGCCGGATCGCCACATGCCCGCGGTCGGTACCGGGCTTGAGCAGCAATTGCAGACCGTTGCGCAGGGTGTAGCCCTCGACCTGGAAGCGATCCAGGGCGAATGACGGGAATGAACCAAGCAACAGGCAGGCGAACAACAGACAACGCATAACGGGCTTCCGTACGGCTAGCGTAAGTTCAACAGACTTCAGGCAACTGTGGACGTTCAGGGTGAATGAGTAATGTCAGTCAAATCGTCGACCACCAGCGCGCCGGTGTCGGAGGTTTCCAGCACCACGTAGGCACTGCTGCAAAACAGCGAATTCAGGCGCTTCATGTCGGCAATCAGCTCCAGGTGCAACGAACTGGTTTCGATACTTTGCACGATTTTACGTTGCAAGCGGCTGACATGAGCATGGGCCAGGCGCCGTTCCTGTGCACGGAAACGACGTTTTTCACGCACCAGCTGCCGGGCACTTTCCGGATCGGCGCTGAGAAACACCGACATCCCGAGCCGCAGGTTGGAAATCAATTGAGTTTGCAGCCCGGTCAATTCGTCCAGCCCGACTTCGGAAAACGACCGGCGCTGCGAGGTTTTCTGCTGCTGGACCTTGCGCAGCATGCGTTCGATCAAGTCGCTGGCGAGTTTGAGGTTGATCGCCAGTTCGATGATTTCCGCCCAGCGCCGGCTGTCCTGATCACTAAGGTCTTCCCGGGGCATTTGCGCCAGATACAGTTTGATTGCGCTGTACAGCGCTTCGACATCGTCGGTCAGGCGTCGCATTTCCTGGGTGACGGCGGTTTGCTTGCCGCGCAAAACGTCGAGCATGGCCTCAAGCATGCTGTCGATCAGGTCGCCCATGCGCAGGGTTTCCCGAGCCGCATTGGCCAGCGCCAAACCGGGGGTGTCCAATGCCGTGGGATCAAGGTGCCGGGGCTTGGCCATGCCGTTGGCTTGCGGGCGCTCTGGCAGCACCCAGGCACAAAACCTGGCCATCGGCCCGACGCTGGGCAACAGGATCAGGCAACGCACGGTGTTGTAGAGCAGGTGAAAGCCAATGACCATTTCCTGAGGGCTGAAATCGAGGCTATCGAGCCAGTGCACCAGCGGATCGAGCACCGGAATGATCAATAAAAGACCAATCAGCTTGTACAGCAGGCTGCCCAGCGCCACTTGGCGCCCAGCGGAGTTCTGCATGCTGGTGCTGAGGAAAGCGAGTACGCCGCTGCCGATGTTGGCGCCGATCACCAGCCCGATGGCCACCGGCAGGCTGATCACTTTGGCACCTGCCAGGGTCGCGGTCAGCAGCACGGCGGCCAGGCTGGAATAGGACATCATCGCAAACAGCGCGCCAACCAGGGCGTCGAGCAGGATGTCGCCGGTGAGCGAGGCGAAAATCACCTTGACGCCTTTGGCATGGGTAATCGGATGCGCCGCTTCGACAATCAACTGCAGCGCCAGAATGATCAAGCCCAGGCCAATGGCGACACGGCCCATCTGTCCGAGCCGGGTCTGCTTGCGCGACAGGAAGAAAATCACCCCGACAAAGATCAGCAGCGGCGACAACCACGACAGGTCGAACGTCAGCACCCGCGCCATCAGCGCCGTACCGACATCGGCACCGAGCATAGTGACCAACGCCGGCGTAAGCGTCATCAGGCCCTGGCCGACAAAGGAAGTGACAAGCATGGCAGTGGCGTTGCTGCTCTGGACCATCGCCGTCACGGCGATCCCGGAGGCGAAAGCCAGCCAGCGGTTGGACATGTTATGGCTGATGACATGGCGCAGATTAGTGCCGTAGACCCGCAGGATGCCGGTTCGGACAATGTGCGTGCCCCAGATCAGCAAGGCCACGGCGGAAAGCAGATTGAGCAGGGTGAGCATACCGGCCCCCTGTGGTGTAGCGCCCCAAAGGAGCAAATTGACGGTGCCGCGACGTTCTACGTTCTGTACATAAGCTGTAGTTGGCTAACGGCCTGCGCGCCAGCATCGCATAGCCAAAGAAGGGATTGAAACAAAACCGTCATGAAATCCGGTTCATGCAACCCACAAAAACAAAGTGGGAGCGGGCTTGCTCGCGAAGGTGGCGTGTCAGTCGACATTCATGTTGTCTGACACGCCACCTTCGCGAGCAAGCCCGCTCCCACAGGGTGTTGCGTACTACCGGGTTACTGGCCCGGAATGTCCTTGCGCAGCTTTACCGGATCCTGCTGTGCCTTCTTTTTCGCAATGGCTGTGCGCATCCTGATGTTGATCGCTTCCACTGCCAGCGAGAACGCCATGGCGAAGTAGACGTAGCCTTTTGGCACGTGCACGTCGAAGGCCTCGGCAATCAGCACCGTACCGACGATCAACAGGAACGACAGGGCCAGCATTTTCAGCGACGGGTGCTTGTCGATGAACTCGCTGATGGTGCCGGATGCCCACATCATCACCAGCACGGCCACGATGATTGCCGCGACCATGACCGGTACGTGGGAGACCATGCCAACCGCGGTGATCACCGAGTCCAGGGAGAACACGATGTCGATGATCGCGATCTGGATGATGGTGTAGAGGAAGTTGCCGCCCTTGCCGCCCGGCTCTTCGTTGGTTTCGTCTTCACCTTCCAGCGCGTGGTACATCTCCTGGGAGCTTTTCCACAGCAGGAACAGACCACCGAAGAACAGGATCAGGTCGCGTCCGGAAATGCCCTGGCCGAACAGTTCGAACAGGTCCGCCGTCAGGCGCATGACCCAGGTGATCGACAGCAGCAACAGGATTCGCGTGACCATGGCCAGCGCCAGCCCGAAAATCCGGGTGCGCGCCTGCATGTGTTTGGGCATGCGGCTGACCAGGATCGAAATCATGATGATGTTATCGATACCCAGGACGATTTCCAGGGCGGTCAGGGTAAAGAAGGCAACCCAGATTTCAGGGTTGGTCAGCCAATCCATGTGTATTCCTTTGAGCGAGTGTTAAACCACAAAGGGCCCGGGCTTCATGCAACGAAGCCTGGACCCGATGTGGTGAGTCTTGGACTTATAGAGTGCTGAACACCGGGAAAGTCCCCAATAGCAATGCAGCAATCAGTATGCAGATACAAACCAGCACCGCCCACTTGAGGGTAAAGCGCTGGTGGTCACCGAAATCGATGCCGGCCAGGGCCACCAACAGATAAGTCGATGGTACCAGCGGGCTCAACAGGTGGACGGGCTGACCGACGATCGAGGCACGTGCCATTTCCACCGCGGTTATACCGTAATGGCTGGCGGCTTCGGCAAGTACCGGTAACACGCCGTAATAAAATGCATCGTTCGACATGAAGAAGGTGAACGGCATGCTCACCAGCGCCGTGATCACGGCCAGGTACGGGCCGAGGAAATCCGGGATCACCGCCAGCAGGCTTTTCGACATCGCATCGACCATGCCGGTGCCGGTCAGGATACCGGTGAAGATGCCGGCCGCAAAGATCAGCCCGACTACAGCCAGCACGCTACCGGCGTGAGCCGCGACGCGATCCTTCTGCTGCTGCAGGCAAGGATAGTTGACGATCATGGCGATACTGAACGCCACCATGAACAGCACCGGCAACGGCAACAGGCCGGCAATCAGGGTGCCCATCAGGGCCAGGGTCAGGGCGCCGTTGAACCAGATCAGGTTCGGACGACGGGCATCCGGGAACTGCGAAACGGTGATTTCACTGTGGTCGATTTCGTCGCCCACCAGGTGCAGTTCACCCAGGCGTGCACGCTCACGTTTGCCGTAGAAGTAGGCAATGACCAGGATCGCCACCACACCAGCCAGCATCGCAGGAATCATCGGTACGAAGATGTCGGACGGGTCCACATGCAACGCACTGGCGGCACGAGCGGTCGGGCCGCCCCACGGGGTCATGTTCATCACGCCACCGGCGAGGATGATCAGGCCGGCCATGATCCGCGGGCTCATGCCGATACGGCTGTAGAGCGGCAGCATGGCGGCCACGCAGATCATATAAGTGGTCGCGCCGTCACCATCGAGGGAAACGACGAGCGCCAGAACGGCGGTGCCGACCGAAACCTTCAGCGGGTCGCCCTTGACCAGTTTGAGGATCTTGCGCACGGCCGGGTCGAACAGGCCGGAGTCGATCATCAGGGCGAAGTACAGGATAGCGAACATCAGCATCACGCCGGTTGGCGCAAGCTTGGTGATGCCTTCGAGCATCATCGGGCCGATCTTCGGCGAAAAACCGCCGAACAGGGCAAAGATGATCGGAATGATGATCAGGGCGATCAGCGCGGAAAGGCGCTTGGTCATGATCAGGAACATGAACGTGATGACCATGGCGAAGCCAAGGAAAGTCAGCATGGGAATACTCCAGGCGTAGCGCGGCTAGGGAATGGGCGGATCGGGCGGGATCAGCGCAGAACGGGAAGCACGAGACGTACGGGCGGAGTTGCAGCGAAGCGGCGGATAGAAGAGGACATCAGAATCACCATTGTTGTTGTTAAATGGGCTGTGCGAGCGATAAAACGCTGGCATTGGCCAACCGGTCTGTTGCCGGTAGTGGGGGCGATCCTAATCGGGGAAGCTTTCAGCCAGCTTTCGGCGATGAACGCGTTGACCGGAAGTACAACCGGTCGTCGGACTGGGGCATGAAGGTGAACCGGGTTACGGCCTTCGCGAGCAAGCCCGCTCCCACACTGGATCCGTGTCGTACACAAAGCCAATGTGGGAGCGGGCTTGCTCGCGAAGGCGTCGGTCATTACGCATCAGGAGCAATGCCATGAACGAAATTCACACCGGCGGCTGCCACTGCGGGCAACTGCGCTATCAATTCAGCGGGCCACTGCAGGATATCGTCCACTGCCATTGCTCGATTTGCCGACGGGTCAGCGGCGGCATCGTGACCACCTGGATCACCGTGCCGACATCCGCCTTTCAATGGCTGGCCGGGACGCCGTCGCGGTACGACTCTTCATCCACCTGCGCACGATACTTCTGCGGTCACTGTGGGGCGCAACTGGCAGTGGTGACGCACCTGAGCCCGGACAGCATCGACCTGACCATCGCTACCCTCGACCATCCAGAGCAGGCACCGGCCGAGCGGCACATCTGGACCGACAGCCGCCTGCCGTGGCTGCATCTGGACGAACATTTGCCCGGTGAGGCTGAAGAAACACTCTGATCAAAAAATAGACAGATCCAGCGGCCGGATCGCGCCCATCCAGATCGCGTGCTCGGTGTGGTCAAGCAAATCGTCGCCGGTGTCCGGATGCAGGAACACCACCAACCCGTTGCGGTTGAGCGCCAGCCAAGGCAGCACATCGCCCAGCACCTGCGGCTCGAACGCCAACTGGCAGCTCCAGTCCGGGTGCGGACCGACCGGGCGCTCGTGCACACGGCCCATCTTCAGCGGGAACAATTGCGCTGCCTGCTCACACAAGGTCCGCGCCTGATCAAGGGTGCTGGCGTCAAAATAGACATGGGCGTGGTAGCCCGTTATGCGTTGCATTGGAAATCCTCTAAATCCGGTCGGGCAGATCACACCGCACAGGCTGCGATCTTTTCATGATTCATACCGCAATCGAAGGCAATGACAGCCCCGACAACGACTCCGCACTGTTGGCCTGCTCGGCCATCAACCAGTCCACGAACTGCTGGATCAACGCTCCGCGCCGTTTGCGCTGGGGCAGGACCACGTAATAACCCAGCCTGGACATCGCGGTTTCGGCAATCGGTCGACACAACAAACCTTGGGCCAGCAAGTTATCCACAAGGTGGCGCCAGCCGATGGCCACGCCCTGCCCGCCAATCGCCGCCTGAATCAACAAGGTGTAATTGTCGAAGCGCAACTGCCCGGGCGCCGGAGCCGAGGTGATGCCCAGTTCGCGGAACACACCGCTCCAGTCAAACCAGTTACTGCTGTGTTCCCCACGCAGGTGCAGCAACGGAAACTCCAGCAATGCCTGGGCCGGCAAGGGCAGGGGACGTTCGCCCAACAACTGCGGGCTGCACACCGGAAACACTTCCTCACTGAACAGCCAATGGCTTTCACCCTGCTTGAAGCGACCATCGCCGAACAGCACCGCCACATCGATATCGGTACGTAGCATGTTATGGCTGCGTTCACTGGTGACCAGGCTGACATCCACCTGCGGATTGGCCGCGTGAAAGCGGTGCAATCGCGGCATCAACCAATAGGCGGCGAAGGCAAAATCGGTGGCAACCTGCAGCACTTCATGCTGTTGCTGTGCGTTGATTGCACTTAAACCTGCGTCGATATTCTGCAAACCGAGCTGAACCTGCTCGAAAAGTATCTGCCCGGCCTCGGTCAGTTCGATGCCGCGATAAATGCGGTCGAACAGGCGCGTCGCCAACTGTTCCTCCAGGCGCTTGATCTGCTGGCTGATGGCCGGTTGCGTGGTGCCCAGTTCAACCGCCGCAGCCGTGAAGCTGTGCTGTCGGGCCGCCGCTTCGAAGGCACGCAGCAGGTCCAGTGACAGGTCACCAAGAGAGTCATACATAAGCTGTGCTTATCCTAGTCATTGCCGCGCATGGGCTTTACCGCAACGTGCGAGGGTTTCATTCTCGAAGCCAGCACTCTCGCATAAACATCCACTATGGAATGCCGCGATCACATGAAGCGCAAGAACATTCTTTTCATCATGGCCGATCAAATGGCCGCGCCAATGTTGCCGTTCTACGGCCAGTCGCCCATCAAACTCCCCCATCTCAGCCGCCTCGCCGAACAGGGCGTGGTGTTCGACTCCGCCTATTGCAACAGCCCACTGTGCGCGCCGTCGCGCTTCACCCTGGTCAGCGGCCAGTTGCCGAGCAAGATCGGCGCCTACGACAACGCCGCCGATTTCCCCGCCGACGTACCCACCTACGCCCACTACCTGCGCCGCCTGGGCTACCGCACCGCCCTGTCGGGCAAGATGCATTTCTGTGGGCCGGACCAATTGCATGGCTACGAAGAACGCCTGACCAGTGATATCTACCCCGCCGACTACGGCTGGGCGGTGAATTGGGACGAGCCGGACGTGCGCCCGACCTGGTATCACAACATGTCGTCGGTGCTGCAAGCCGGCCCGTGCGTGCGTACCAATCAGCTGGATTTCGACGAGGAGGTGGTGTTCAAGGCCCAGCAGTACCTGTTCGACCATATCCGCGAGGATGGCGACCAGCCGTTCTGCCTGACCGTTTCGATGACTCACCCACACGATCCGTACACGATTCCCAAAGCCTTCTGGGATCTGTACGACGATGCTGACATCCCGTTGCCTGCGACGCCGGAGCAGCACGATCTCGATCCGCACTCGCAACGTTTGCTCAAGGTCTATGACCTGTGGGACAAGCCTCTGCCTGTGGACAAGATACGCGATGCCCGCCGCGCCTATTTCGGCGCTTGCAGCTATATCGATAGCAACGTCGGCAAACTCCTGCAAACCCTCGAGGATACCGGGCTGATCGATGACACCATCATCGTGTTTTCCGGCGACCATGGCGACATGCTCGGGGAGCGCGGGCTCTGGTACAAAATGCACTGGTTCGAAATGGCCGCACGGGTACCCTTGTTGATCAGCGCGCCGGGGCAATTCGCTGCCGCTCGGGTCAACGCCAGCGTTTCGACCGCCGACCTGCTACCGACCTTCGTCGAACTGGCCGGTGGCTCGCTGGAACCTGGCTTGCCGCTGGATGGCCGTTCGCTGGTTCCACACCTGCAAGGGCAGGGCGGTCATGACGAGGTGTTCGGCGAATACATGGCCGAAGGCACCATCAGCCCGCTGATGATGATCCGCCGAGGTGCCTACAAATTCATCTACAGCGAAGACGACCCTTGCCTGCTCTTCGACGTACACAATGACCCTCACGAACAGGAAGAGCTCAGCCATTCGCCGCAATATTGCCAGCTGTTCGACGACTTTCTTGTCGAAGCGCGAGCCAAGTGGAATATTCCGGCGATACACCAGCAGGTGCTCGCCAGCCAGCGGCGCCGGTGTTTCGTGGCCCAGGCGCTGACCCTCGGCAAACTCAAGAGCTGGGATCACCAGCCGCTGGTGGACGCCAGCCAGCAATACATGCGCAACCACATCGACCTCGACGATCTGGAGCGTAAAGCACGTTATCCACAACCCTGCCAAAACCAATAATGTTAAGGGGAAGTCCATGCAAAAGTTATCCACAGTACTGACGGTCGGGCTCCTGGCTCTGGGCAGTGCATCGGCGTTTGCCGATCAGAGTTGCGAAACGGTGAAGATGGCCGATCCGGGCTGGAGCGACATCGCCGCAACCAATGCCATCACCGGGTTTCTGCTGGACGGCATGGGCTACAAGGCCAAGGTCGACACCCTCGCGGTGCCGATCACCTTTGGCGGGCTCAAGGATGGCCAGGTCGATGTATTCCTGGGTAACTGGATGCCGGCGCAGCAGGGCTTCTATGACAAATTCGTCGCCAGCGGCGATGTCACGCAATTGGCGAAGAACCTCGACGGCACCGAATTCACCCTCGCCGTGCCGGACTACGTCTGGGATGCGGGTGTGCATGACTTTGCCGACCTGAACAAATACGCCGACAAGTTCGACCGCAAGATCTACGGCATCGGCTCTGGCGCACCGGCGAACATCTCGCTGCAGGAAATCATCAAGAAAAACGATTTCGACATGGGCCAGTGGAAACTTATCGAGTCGAGCGAGCAGGCAATGCTGGCGGAAGTGTCCCGCGCGGTGAAAAAACAGAAATTCGTGACCTTCCTCGGCTGGACCCCGCACCCGATGAACGTGCAACTGAAAATGCACTACCTCAAGGGCGGCGAGAAATACTTCGGTGACACCGGCAGCGTCCACACCCTGACCCGCAAAGGTTATGCACAGGCCTGCCCGAACGTAGGCAAGCTACTGACCAACCTGAGCTTCACCCAGGACATGGAGAACAGCATCATGGCCGAGGTGGTGAACAAGAAAGTCAGCAATGCCGACGCGGCGAAAGCGTGGATCAAGGCCAACCCGGCGGTGCTGGACAAGTGGCTCGATGGCGTGAAGACCGTGGATGGCAAGGATGCGTTGCCGGCGGTCAAAGCCAGGCTTTAAGGTTCAAAGACGCCTTCGCGAGCAGGCTCGCTCCCACAGGTCCGCGCACTCCCTGTGGGAGCGAGCCTGCTCGCGAATGGATGTTTGCCCTTGCGCTGCTGCCTCTGAAATACCACCCTGACGCAATTAAATTCGTTCACCGAGAGGCCCCATGGCCCTGCCAAGCCGCCATTCACTCTTCCCGTTCCTCACCTGGCTACCCCGGCAAACCCGCGCCAGTGTCGGCCGAGACCTGATTGTCGGCCTCAGCGGTGCGATTCTCGCGTTGCCGCAATCCATCGCCTACGCACTGATTGCCGGCCTCCCACCGGAATACGGCCTGTACGCCGCAATCATCCCGGTGCTGATCGCCTGCCTGTGGGGTTCGTCGTGGCATTTGATCTGCGGTCCTACGGCGGCCATCTCCATTGTCCTGTACGCCAGCGTCAGTCCCCTGGCCGTTCCGGCGTCGCAGGACTACGTCATGTTGATCCTGCTACTGACGTTTCTTGCCGGCATCTTTCAGTGGCTGCTGGGTTTGCTGCGGTTTGGCGCGCTGGTGAATTTCGTCTCTCACTCGGTGGTACTCGGCTTCACCCTTGGCGCTGCCGTGGTGATTGCCATCGGCCAATTACCTAACCTGCTGGGGCTGGACTTGCCCAGCCAGGCCACCGCGCTGGACAGTTTCATCACGTTGTTGCGCCATCTCGGTGAAATGGACAAACCTTCGCTGGCGCTGGGGCTGGCGACGGTCGTGGTCGGCGTGATCCTCAAACTGCTGCTGCCACGCTGGCCGACACTGCTGATCACCCTGATCCTTGGCGGGTTACTCGTCTGGCACTGGCCATCGATGTTCGGGCATGTGCAACTGGTCAGCGCCTTCACTGGCAAGCTACCGCCCTTCAGCCCATTGCCGCTGGACCTTGACCTGATCCTGCGCTTGCTGCCCAGCGCCGTGGCAGTGGGCATGCTCGGGCTGGTGACCAGCCTGTCGATTGCCCGCTCGATCTCCGCACGTTCGCAGCAATTGCTCGACGCCAACCAGGAAGTTCGCGCCCAGGGCTTGTCGAACATCGTCGGCGCGCTTTTTTCCGGATCCTTGTCTGCCGGTTCTTTTACCCGCTCCGGACTGAGCTACGAGGCCGGTGCCTGTTCGCCGCTGGCGGGGATATTTTCCGCACTGTGGGTGGCGCTGTTCGCCATTTTTGGCGCGCGCCTGATCGAACACATACCGATTCCGGCCATGGCAGGCAGCATTCTGTTGATCGCCTGGGGACTGGTGGACCATCGCGGCATTCGTGCGTTGCTGCGGGTCAGTCGCGCCGAATTTGTGGTCATGGCGCTGACCTGCGTCGCCACGCTGCTGCTGGAGTTGCAGACGGCGATCTATGCCGGTGTGTTGGCCTCGCTTTTTTTCTATCTCAAACGCACTTCGCAACCACGGGTGCAGCACGTGCAAGATGGCGAGGAAGACATCCTGCGGGTGGGCGGTTCGATCTTTTTCGGCGCCAGCCATTACCTGCAAGTGCGCCTGCAACGCATGCACGGCACACGCGTGGTGATCGAGGCACAGCAGATCAACTTCATCGACTATTCAGGCGTGGAAATGCTGCATCAGGAAGCGCGGCGCCTGCTTCGCCAGGACCGCAGCCTGACCTTGCGCCGGGCCCGACCGCAGGTGGTGGAAGAGCTGAGGAAGCTGGAAGGGGCACAGAAGTGCCCGATCCGGTTTGAGGATTGAAACACCGCTCTCTGTAGGAGCGAGCTTGCTCGCGAAAAACCTGAGGGCGCTGCCGGGTACCTGGTTTTGCGCGTTATCGTTCACGACCTTCGCGAGCGAGCTCGCTCCTACAGTAGGTTACAAGGCCAACTGCCGGCGAAGTTCGGCCAACACCGGCGCCGTATCCGGGCGCACTCCGCGCCACAGGAAGAACGCTTCCGCCGCTTGCTCGGCCAGCATCCCCAGGCCATCCATCGCCACCGCAGCCCCGTGTTCGCTGGCCCAGCGGCAGAACGAGGTCGGTTCCTTGCCGTACATCATGTCGTAGCACACCGTTTTGCCGGGTTCGATCAGGCTGGGGGCAATCGGCGGCACATCGCCTGTCAGGCTGGCGGAGGTCGCATTGATGATCAGGTCCACCGACTCCTGCAACCAGTCGTAGCCGCTGGCCGAGACCGGTCCCAGATCGCAGAACAGCTCCGCCAGCAGCTCGGCCTTGTCCAGTGTGCGGTTGGCGATGATCACCGATGCCGGTTGCTCGGCCAGCAACGGCTCCAGGGCTCCTCGCACTGCGCCGCCAGCGCCGAGCAGCAGGATGCGTTTGCCCTTGAGGCTGAACCCGGCGTTGACCGTCAGGTCCCGCACCAGCCCGGCACCGTCGGTGTTGTCGCCCAGCAGGCTGCCATCGGCCTGTTTGCTCAAGGTATTGACCGCGCCTGCGCGCTGCGCCCGCGCCGTCAGGCTGTTCGCCAAACGAAAGGCCTCTTCCTTGAACGGCACCGTCACATTGGCGCCGCGCCCTTCGAGGAAGAATTTCCGGGCACAGGTGGAAAAATCGTCGAGTGGCGCCAGCATCGTGCTGTAGTCCAGCTTCTGCGCGGTCTGCTCGGCGAACAGGCGATGGATCAGCGGAGATTTGCTGTGGCCAATCGGGTTACCGAATACGATATAACGGTCCATCAGGTTTCCTCGTTCAGGCTTCGGCCAACCAATCGCGGTCTTGCAGGAAATACTCGGTCAGGCGCGCTTCTTCGCTGCCAGGCTCGGCCTTCCAGTCGTAGCCCCAGCGCACTTGCGGCGGCAGGGACATCAAAATCGACTCGGTGCGACCACCCGACTGCAGGCCGAACAACGTGCCGCGGTCATAGACCAGGTTGAATTCAACGTAGCGACCACGGCGGAACTCCTGGAACTCACGTTGTTTGGCGGTGAACGCATCGTTCTTGCGGCGCTGCACGATCGGCAGATAGGCGTCGATGTACGCATCACCGATAGCGCGCATGAAGGCGAAGCTGGTGTCGAAGTCCCACTCGTTCAGGTCGTCGAAAAACAGCCCGCCGATGCCACGCGGCTCGTGACGATGCTTGATGTGGAAGTAGCTGTCGCACCAGGCCTTGTAACGCGGGTAGACATCCGGACCGAACGGCGCACAGGCCTGCTCGGCAATGCGGTGCCAGTGGATGCAGTCTTCTTCGTTGCCGTAATACGGGGTCAGGTCGAAGCCGCCGCCAAACCACCAGACCGCTTCTTCACCTTCCTTTTCAGCGATGAAAAAGCGCACGTTGGCGTGGGAAGTCGGCACATGCGGGTTGTGCGGGTGAATCACCAGCGACACGCCGAGGGCTTCGAAGCCACGGCCGGCCAGCTCCGGACGATGAGCGCTGGCGGAAGGTGGCAGGCCACTGCCGAAGACGTGGGAAAAGTTGACGCCGCCCTTTTCAATCACCGTGCCGTTTTCGATCACGCGGGTACGACCGCCACCGCCGGCCGGCCGGGTCCAGGCGTCTTCGACGAATTGCGTGCCACCGTCTTCGGCTTCCAGGGCGGCGCAAATACGGTCTTGCAGGTCGAGCAGGTAGGCTTTTACGGCCTCGGTGCGGGTCGTCATGTCATCACCTTGAATCGGGCAATACTACGCGGCGCTCCATGGGAGCTCAGCCTGCGCAAATGGGCCCGTAGCATACCATCGCAAGTCGACCCGCCGCAGTTGACGAAGATCAAGCTTAGGAGTCCGATAGGGAGCTTGGTAAAACGACCTATGGAGAGATCTGATGGCAAAGCGTATCCAGTTCCGCGCCCATGGCGGCCCCGAAGTGCTCGAGTATGTGGATTACCAACCCGCCGAGCCAGGTCCGAAGGAAGTGCGCGTGACCAACAAGGCCATCGGCCTGAACTTCATCGACACCTATTACCGCAGCGGTCTGTACCCGCCACCCTCCCTGCCATCGGGTGTCGGCTCAGAGGGGGCGGGCGTGGTCGAGGCAGTGGGCAGCGACGTGACCCGTTTCAGGATCGGCGATCGCGTGGCCTATGGCAGCGGCCCTTTGGGTGCCTACAGCGAGGTTCACGTCTTGCCCGAGGCCAACCTGGTGAAACTGCCGGACGCCATCAGTTTCGAACAGGCAGCCGGGGTGATGCTCAAGGGCCTGACCGTGCAGTACCTGCTGCGTCAGACCTATGAACTCAAGGGTGGCGAAACCATCCTGTTTCACGCCGCGGCGGGTGGTGTCGGCTCTCTGGCCTGCCAATGGGCCAGGGCCTTGGGCGTGAAGCTGATCGGTACGGTCAGCTCGGCGGAGAAAGCCGCACTGGCCAAGGCCAACGGTGCCTGGGCGACTATCGACTACAGCCACGAAAACGTTGCCCAGCGCGTGCTGGAGTTGACCGATGGCAAAAAAGTCCCGGTGGTGTACGACGGCGTCGGCAAGGACACCTGGCTGACTTCACTCGACAGCGTCGCGCCGCGTGGGCTGGTGGTGAGTTTCGGCAATGCGTCCGGCGCCGTCGACGGCGTGAACCTGGGGATCCTGGCGGGCAAAGGCTCGCTGTACGTGACCCGGCCAACCCTCGGCACTTATGCGAACAACGCCGAGAACCTGCAACGCATGGCCGACGAGCTGTTCGAGATGATCATCAGCGGCAAGTTGACCGTGGACATCAGCCAGCGTTATCCACTGGCCGACGCGGCGAAGGCGCAGACCGAGTTGTCGGCGCGGCGCACGACAGGCTCGGTTGTACTGTTGCCCTGAATGGTCAGGTGACTGATCAGGCCCCTTCGCGAGCAAGCCCGCTCCCACATTTGATCTGTGTCGCTCACAAATCCAGTGTGGGAGCGGGCTTGCTCGCGAATGGCAGCGCCTCGGTATCAGTCCGGGCGCACAACCCTGCCGGTCGCCAGATCGCGAATCACGCTCGGGTTCTTGCGTCCACCCAGGTTTCCGCCCAGCACCAGATCCACCTGGCCACGGAAATACTGCTCGACGCGAATCCGCGTACGTGCCGCCGGGCGCCCCTGCGGGTTGGCCGACGTCGACACCAGCGGCCCGACCAGCGCGCACAAATCCCGCACCAACGGGTGATCACTGACCCGCAGCGCCACGGTTTCATGCACGCCGGTGATCCACTCCGGCAGCAGGTTCTGGTGCGGAACCAGCCAGGTGTTCGGCCCCGGCCAGGTGCTGGCCATGCGGTCCATCCACAATTCGGGGAAGTCTTCGAAGAGGAAGTCGAACTGACGGATATTGTCGGCGACCAGAATCAGCCCCTTATCCACAGACCGCCCCTTGATCAGCAGCAGACGTTCCACCGCTTCCTCGTCCCATGGGTCGCAACCCAGACCCCAGACTGCTTCGGTTGGGTAGGCAATCACCGCCCCGGCGCGAATTGCTTGCGCGGCTTGTTGCACACGCCAACTGTTGACCATGAAAAACACTCCAGAATAAGGCTCTGCGCAGTTTACCGATCTTGTTTATAAAACCTAGCTCACCCGCGCAAACCAGCGCCCGCTTTCGCAAACGGCGCGACCGTCCATTTCCAGTTCCGTCAACGCCACCAGCACTTTCGGCAAGGCCCAGCCGCTTGCATCGGCCAGCGCTTCACTGGTGTGAGGCGCGGCATGCAGCAGCTGCAGCAGTGGGTGATTCGATACGGTGGTGCAGGTTTCTGTGGATAACGACAGTCGTTGCCAGCCGCGCAAGGCTTCGAGGATATGTTCGATGGTTTCCACCAGCACCGCTCCGTCACGGATCAACTGATGGCAACCCCGGGCGCCGGGATGATGGATCGACCCCGGCATCGCAAACACCTCGCGCCCCTGTTCCGCCGCCAGCCTCGCGGTGATCAGTGATCCGCTGGCGACACTGGCTTCGACCACCAGCACCCCAAGCGACAATCCACTGATGATCCGGTTGCGCCGGGGGAAGTTGCCGGCGCTGGGGCCTGCATCCAGCGGAAACTCCGAAAGCACGACGCTGCCAGAGGCGATCATGGCGTCCGCCAGGCGTCGATTTCGCTGTGGATAAAACTTCTCGAGCCCCGTGCCGAGGACACCGACCGTTTGCCCGCCGACGTCCAGCGCGGCCTGGTGCGCGGCAGCGTCAATGCCCAGGGCCAGGCCGCTGGTGATGACAAAACCGGCACCGGCCAGGCTGCGGGAAAACGCCGCAGCGGTGTCCATCCCCGGCCGGGACGCGCGACGGCTGCCGACCATCGCCAGTTGTGGTTTTTCCAGAATGCCCGGGTTGCCCGCGACAAATAACAGCGGTGGTGCATCGCTGATTTGTGCCAGCAGCGCCGGGTAGTCCGGTTGGTCCCACATCAGTAAATGCTGGGCCGGACGCTCCAGCCAGGCCAAAGCATGGCTGGCGCCGTCGCGAATTTCAGTGCTTCGTCTGGCCTCGGAACAGGCCAGTGGCAAACCCAGTGCGCGCCAGGCACTGGCGGGCGCACTGAGCGCTTTGGATGCCGAGCCGAAGGCTTCGAGCAATTTCTTGAATCGCGCAGGGCCGAGTTCCGGCAAACGGTGCAGACGTAATCGAGCTTCCAGTTCCGCAGGGGAAACCGGTGTAACAGCAGGCATCGACATGGATCATCCTTGATCGTTATGAGCACCCGTACAAACGGGAATAAGCTGTGGATAACTCTGTTGGTAACTTGTGAAGCAAACTTACGGATTTCGTACCTTGTCCATCACCGACAGCGAGCGCGAAGCGCTGAGCACCAGCCCATAACTGAGTTTGTCGTAAGTACGGAAAACCATCAGCAGGCCCGCGCGCTCATCGGGAATCTTCAGCGGCTGGCCGGTGATCCGGTCCCGCACGGTTTCGCCGGTTTTCATCACCGCCAGCACATTGCCTTCGGCCAGTCCATCGCGCTGCCCCTTGTTCAGCGTGACCACGTCCATTGCGCCGATCTGCGTCACCCCACGCGGCACATCGATGATCAGGCCGTTGATCTCGGCACCCGGTGCGCTGGGCATGAACGTCGAATTGATCGAGCGCTCCTCACCACTGAACAGACGGTCGCCGAGGCGGACTTCCTGGGTGGTGCGTTGCAACACCAGGGTGGCGACGTCGCCTTCGGTGGCCACGAGCTCGCCACCGCCGATGCCGTCGGCGTTGATCCCCAGGACCTCCTTGCTCTGTGGATCGGTGTAGACCTTGCCCTGACGGAAGATGCCGTACACCGGTTGCGCCGGGTCGAAATGGCCGCGGGCAAAGATCCGGTCACCGGCGCCGCTGAGCACGCGCTCGGCATCGCCGGCGACAATGTAGGGCGCCGTTTCGAAATCCTCGGCCTTGTCGACGATGCGGTTGCTCAGCAGAAAACTGTTGATCGATTTCAGCGCAATGCCGGAGATAGCCTCGGTCACCGGGCTGCTGCGCACCTGAGGCGACAGCTTTATGGTGGGAATATCTTCCCGAAGTTGCACTTGCCCGTGTGCCAGGCCGGCCGAAGCCAGGAGCAGCAGGGCGAGTAGTGATTTCCTCATGCGGTGAATCCCTTTATTATGTGCGTTCGCGTGAAACGCCAGAGCCCTCGGTGGCTCGCTCCCGGCTTGCTTGTCAAAACTTGCTTGTCAAAAGAACGGAGCTACGTTTTACAACGGTAGCCTGCATGTCTTCGGACCCGCCAGGCCATCGACCCGACCTTACTTCACACGTGCGCTAATCAAGCTTATGGCCATTTTAAACATCCTCGAATTCCCTGATCCGCGTCTGCGCACTATCGCCAAGCCAGTGGCCGTAGTGGACGACGAAGTGCGTCAGTTGGTCGACGACATGTTTGAAACAATGTATGAAGCGCCTGGCATCGGCCTCGCCGCGACCCAGGTCAACGTGCACAAACGTATCGTCGTGATGGACCTCTCCGAAGACCGCACCGAGCCTCGAGTGTTCATCAACCCCGAGCTCGAACCCCTGACCGACGAGATGGGCCAGTATCAGGAAGGCTGCCTGTCGGTGCCGGGCTTCTACGAAAACGTCGATCGCCCGCAGCGGGTCAAGGTCAAGGCACTGGACCGCGACGGCCAGCCTTACGAACTGATCGCCGAAGATTTGCTCGCCGTGTGCATCCAGCACGAATGCGACCACCTCAACGGCAAATTGTTCGTCGATTACCTGTCCACGCTCAAACGCGACCGCATCAAGAAGAAACTGGAAAAGCTTCATCGCCAGAACGCCTGATGCCCATCTTCAAAGGCTTGCTGCGGCAAGCCTTTTTCTTTTCAAGAGACGTCACCCATGACTGAGCCACTGCGCATTGTCTTTGCCGGCACCCCGGAATTCGCTGCCGAACACCTCAAGGCCCTGTTGAGCAGCCCTTACGAGATCGTCGCGGTCTACACCCAACCGGATCGTCCGGCCGGTCGCGGGCAAAAACTGATGCCGAGCCCGGTCAAGCAGCTGGCGCTGGAAAACAACATCCCGGTGTTGCAGCCGCCGACCCTGCGTAACGAAGACGCCCAGGTTGAACTGGCTGCGCTGAAACCGGACTTGATGGTGGTGGTCGCCTACGGCCTGATCCTGCCGCAAGTGGTGCTGGATATTCCGCGCCTGGGTTGCATCAACAGCCACGCCTCGCTGCTGCCACGCTGGCGTGGTGCGGCGCCGATCCAGCGCGCCGTGGAAGCGGGCGATGCCGAAAGCGGTGTGACCGTGATGCGCATGGAAGCCGGCCTCGACACCGGGCCGATGCTACTCAAGGTCACCACACCGATCAGCGCCGAAGACACTGGCGGCAGCCTGCACGATCGGCTCGCCGAAATGGGCCCGCCGGCCGTGGTCCAGGCCATTGCCGGCCTCGCCGCCGGAACCCTGGAAGGTGAAGTCCAGGACGACAGCCTGGCCACCTACGCACACAAGTTGAACAAGGACGAAGCACGCATCGACTGGGCTCGCCCGGCGGTTGAACTGGAGCGCCTGGTCCGCGCCTTCAACCCGTGGCCGATCACCCACAGCACCCTGAATGGCGAAGCCCTGAAAGTGCTGGCTGCGAACCTCGCCGAAGGCAAAGGCGCCCCGGGTGAAATCCTCGGTGCCAGCAAGGATGGCCTGATCGTCGCGTGCGGTGAACAGGCCTTGTGCCTGACCCGTCTGCAATTGCCTGGCGGCAAGGCGCTGAACTTCAGCGACCTGTTCAACAGCCGTCGTGAGAAGTTCGCCATCGGTACTGTCCTCGGTCAAGCGGCGGACGCTCAATGAATCCGCGTCTGGCCGCCGCCAAGGCACTCGCCGCCGTCCTGAACGGAAAAGCATCGCTCAACAGTTCGCTGCCGACGCAGATGGACAAGGTCGAGGACCGTGATCGCGGCTTCACCCAGGACCTGGCGTTTGGCACCGCTCGCTGGCAACCACGCTTGTCGGCGCTGGCGGCCAAACTGTTGCAGAAGCCGTTCAAGGCCGCCGACGCCGATGTCGAGGCGCTGTTGCTGGTCGGTCTCTATCAGTTGCTCTATACCCGCGTCCCCGCCCATGCCGCCATCGGTGAAACCGTCGGGTGCGCCGACAAGCTGAAAAAGCCTTGGGCCAAGGCGTTGCTCAACGCCGTGTTGCGCAACGCCCAGCGCGAAAGCGAAACGATTTTCGCTGAGCTGGAACGCGATCCAGTGGTGCGCACCGCCCACCCGCGCTGGTTGCAGAAATCCCTGAAGGCGTTCTGGCCAGAGCAGTGGGAAGCCATTTGTGCGGCGAACAACGCCCATCCGCCGATGATTCTGCGGGTCAACCGTCGCCATCACACCCGGGATGCCTACCTGGGTTTGCTCAACGATGCCGGTATTGCCGCCACGCCGTGCGTCTACAGCCGCGACGGCATAGTGCTCGAAGCGGCCACCGATGTGCGCAGCCTGCCGGGCTTCGCCGATGGCTGGATCAGCGTGCAGGACGAAGCCGCACAACTGGCCGCTGACCTGCTGGATCTGGCGCCGGGCCAACGGGTGCTTGACGCCTGCTGCGCACCGGGCGGCAAGACCTGCCATATTCTCGAAGCCGAACCAAAGCTGGCCGGCGTCGTGGCGGTAGACCTGGAAGCCAAACGCCTGGTGCGGGTGCGGGAAAACCTCGAACGCCTGAAACTGAGCGCCGAACTGATCGCCGCCGACGGTCGCGACACTCAGGCGTGGTGGGACGGCAAGCCTTTCCAGCGCATCCTGCTGGACGCCCCCTGTTCGGCCACCGGCGTGATTCGTCGTCACCCGGACATCAAGCTGACCCGCCAACCCGACGACATCGCCGCACTGGCGCTGCTGCAAGGCGAACTGCTCGACGCCATGTGGAGCACGCTGGAGGTCGGCGGCATTCTGTTGTACGCCACCTGTTCCACGCTGCCGACCGAGAACACCGAAGTCATCGAAGCCTTCCTCGCCCGCACGCCGGGTGCCCGTGAACTGGACCTTGCCACGGCGGCCGGCATCAAGCAGCCCCATGGTCGCCAGTTGCTGGCCCAGGAAGGTGGCCACGACGGGTTCTACTACGCCAAGCTGATCAAGATCGCCGCTGCGCGCGGTTAAATGGATTCAATGGAGTGAGTGGATGAAAATCATCATCCTGGGTGCAGGGCAGGTCGGCGGTTCGCTGGCGGAACACCTGGCCAGTGAAGCCAACGACATTACTGTGGTCGACACCGATGGCGAACGCCTGCGCGACCTTGGCGACCGTCTGGACATCCGCACCGTACAAGGTCGCGGCTCATTCCCGACGGTGTTGCGCCAGGCCGGGGCCGATGACGCCGACATGCTGGTCGCCGTGACCAACAGCGATGAAACCAACATGGTCGCCTGCCAGGTCGCCCACACCCTGTTCCACACCCCGACCAAGATCGCCCGGGTGCGCGAAGCCGCGTACCTGACCCGCGAAGAGCAGTTGTTCCAGAACGAAGCGATTCCGGTGGACGTGCTGATCAGCCCGGAACAAGTGGTTACCAACTACATCAAGCGCCTGATCGAGCATCCGGGCGCCTTGCAGGTGATCGACTTCGCCGAAGGCAAGGCGCAACTGGTGGCGGTGCGGGCGTACTACGGCGGGCCACTGGTGGGTCAGCAACTGCGGCAGTTGCGTGAACACATGCCGAACGTGGAGACCCGGGTCGCTGCGATTTTCCGTCGTGACCGGCCGATCCTGCCGCAAGGCGACACGGTGATCGAGGCCGACGACGAAGTCTTCTTCATCGCTGCCAAAGCCAACATTCGCGCGGTCATGAGCGAAATGCGCCGTCTCGACGAAACCTATAAACGCATCGTCATCGCCGGAGGCGGGCAGATCGGCGAGCGTCTGGCCGAGGCCATCGAAAGCCGTTATCAGGTAAAAGTCATCGAGATGAACCCGGCACGCTGCCGTCATCTCTCGGACCACCTCGACAGCACCGTGGTATTGCAGGGCAGCGCATCGGACCGCGACCTGCTGCTGGAAGAGAACATCGCCGATGCGGATCTGTTCCTCGCCCTGACCAACGACGACGAAGCCAACATCATGTCGTCGCTGCTGGCCAAGCGCCTGGGTGCGAAGAAGGTGATGAGCATCATCAACAACCCGGCCTATGTCGACCTGATCCAGGGCGGCGACATCGACATCGCCATCAGCCCGCAACTGGCGACCATCGGCACCTTGCTGGCCCACGTGCGCCGGGGCGACATCGTCAGCGTGCACTCACTACGCCGGGGCGCGGCCGAAGCCATCGAGGCGATTGCCCACGGCGATGCGAAATCGAGCAAGGTGATCGGCAAGGCCATCGAGAACATCGGCCTGCCGCCAGGCACCACCATCGGTGCGATTATCCGCGACGAAGAAGTGATCATCGCCCACGATGACACCGTGATCGAGACGGGCGACCATGTGATTCTGTTCCTTGTGGATAAAAAGCATATTCGCGATGTGGAAAAGTTGTTCCATGTAGGGCTTAGCTTCTTCTGACCCGGATTTAGCGCTGGCCTGCGTTTGTAGGAGCGAGCTTGCTCGCGATGGTCGTCAACGATAACGCTGGAAACCAGACTCCCCGCGTCGGTCTCAGGTTCATCGCGAGCAAGCTCGCTCCTACAACCAATCAACCCCTGACATGCCTCAGGCAAGGAACCCGCCCATGATCGAATCCCTGGAAAAAATGCTCGCCAAGGGTGTGGATAACGCATTGCTGCGCTTCGGCCTGGGCAAGGGGTATCTGGATCTGGGAGAGAACGCCAAGGCTGCCGAACATTTTCAACGCTGCGTCGAATTCGATCCGAAGTATTCGGCAGCATGGAAACTACTGGGCAAGGCCCATCTGGCGTTGGCGGACTTTGCAGCGGCGCGGCAGGCCTGGGAACAAGGCCTGGAAGCTGCTCGCGGCCATGGCGACAAGCAGGCAGAGAAGGAAATGACCGTGTTCCTGAAGAAGCTCGAGCGTCAGGCGCACTGATCAGAGGTAACGCAAACCGATGCCCTCGGCATCGACCAGCACCACTTCCATGCGTACCCGCGGCGCGCCTGTGGGTAAGTCCTGCACCTGTCCGTAGACCACCGCCCCACGGGGCAGCGCCGACAGTTTCGGATGTTTGACGTACACGCCGGTGGTCGACAGGTTGCGCGTCTGGCCCAGGCAATCGCCAAAGCTTTCGTGACTGATCCTGATGCGGAATGACTTGCGGTGTTCGGACATCTTCTGCGCCCTTTGATGAACGGTTGTGGATAACCCCAGAATCCAGGGTTATCCACAGATCATGCCAATTGAATCAATACCAACGCTCTTCACCCGGTGGACGCTTCTTGAAGCGCTTCATGCTCCACATGTACTGGCTCGGGTAGGCCCCGACATAACGCTCGACCACTTTACTCATGGCCGCACAGGACTCCGCCGTATCGGTGCTGTACATGGCCTCTGGCGCGGCTTCGAGGATCACTTTGTAGCCTGAACCGTCCGGCAGGCGCAGGGCATGCAGGAACACGCCGACCGCTTTACCGCCGGCCAGCATGTTCGGTACGAACTTGCTGGTCAGCGCCTGAGTGGCGAAGAACGGCACGAAGATCCCGGCGGATTCGGCCGGTTCCGGGTCGGCAGGAATGCCCACTGCACCACCTTTGCGCACTTCCTTGATGACACTGAGGATGCCTTCCTTGGTGGAAGCAGCGACCTTGTTACCCAACTGCACCCGCTGCTTTTGCAGCAATTCATCCACTGCCTTCAATTTCGGCGGACGGTAGAAAATGATCGGTTTGCACTGGCTGCAATAGAAGTGATTGAGCACTTCCCAGTTGCCCAGGTGGCTGGTGATGCCGACCACACCTTTGCCGGAGGCAAGGGCGTCCTTCAACACGTCGAGACCTTCGACTTCGCGCACCAGGTCGATGGAACGCTGGGCTGGCCAGATCCAGGCGCAGGCGCTTTCGGTCAGGGACTTGCCGATGTCTTTCAGGCTCTGCCCGACCAGACGCTCGCGCTCGACGGGATCCATGTCCGGAAAGCACTTGGACAGGTTGATCCGCACCACGTCGCGGGAACGATTCGGGGTTTTCCACATGACCCAGCCAATCGCCGAGCCCACGGCCTGCACGGCCCACCACGGGAGCAGGGCAAACAGCCGCAGAGCGCCTACCAGCAAGGCGCCTTTAAACTTATCCACAGGTCACTCCTGATCTTGTGCTGTGCGCGAGGCGGCTATTCTAACCGCCGTTCGCCAACTGCGCGTAGCGGTCGCAATCGCGGGTGTGATCCATGACCATGCCCGAGGCCTGCATCAGCGCGTAGCAAATGGTCGGCCCGACGAAGGTGAAACCGGCTTTTTTCAGGCCTTTGCTCATTTCCACGGCGGTCGGCGTCACGGCCGGGACTTCGCTGCGATCCTTGAAGTGATTGATCACAGGCTTGCCACCGACGAACGACCAGAGAAATTCCACCGGGTCTTCCAGCGCCAGCCAGGCCTGGGCATTGCGCCGGGCGGCATTGAGCTTGAGGCGGTTGCGGATGATGCCCGGATCGAGCATCAACCCGTCGATTTCGGCATCGCTCATCTGTGCCACGCGCTGGACATCAAAACCAAACATCACCTGACGATAATGCTCGCGTTTGCGCAGCACGGTGATCCAGGAAAGCCCGGCCTGGAACCCTTCGAGCAAAAGCAACTCGAACAATCCCTGCGCATCGCGTAGCGGCGTGCCCCACTCCTGATCGTGATAAGCCATGTACAGCGGATCTTCGGAACACCAAAAGCAGCGTGGCATAAGGCTCCAGGGGGCGTGCGCAGCCATGAATCGGGTATACTCCCGCTCTTTAAATCGCAGCCCAAGAAACAGGTGAATTTCGTGAGCCAGCCTACGCCAGCCGTGCGTACCTTCCAAGACTTGATCCTCGCCCTCCAGCAATACTGGGCCGAGCAAGGTTGCGTGGTACTTCAGCCCTACGATATGGAAGTAGGCGCCGGCACTTTCCACACTGCAACATTCCTGCGCGCCATCGGCCCGGAAACCTGGAACGCCGCCTACGTGCAGCCAAGCCGCCGTCCGACTGACGGCCGCTACGGCGAAAACCCGAACCGTCTGCAGCACTACTACCAGTTCCAGGTCGTCCTGAAGCCGAATCCGGACAATTTCCAGGAACTGTACCTGGGCTCCCTCAAGCACGTCGGCCTGGACCCGCTGGTCCACGACATCCGCTTCGTCGAAGACAACTGGGAATCGCCGACCCTCGGCGCCTGGGGTCTGGGCTGGGAAGTGTGGCTCAACGGCATGGAAGTGACCCAGTTCACCTACTTCCAGCAAGCGGGCGGCATCGAGTGCTACCCGGTGACCGGCGAGATCACCTACGGTCTCGAGCGTCTGGCCATGTACCTGCAAGGCGTGGACTCGGTCTACGACCTGGTCTGGGCTGACGGCCCGTTCGGCAAAGTGACCTACGGCGACGTGTTCCACCAGAACGAAGTGGAACAGTCGACCTACAACTTCGAACACGCCAACGTCGACAAGCTGTTCGAACTGTTCGATTTCTACGAAAGCGAAGCCAAGCGCCTGATCGAACTCGACCAGCCGCTGCCGTTGCCGAGCTACGAAATGGTGTTGAAGGCCTCCCATACCTTCAACCTGCTGGATGCGCGCCGGGCGATCTCGGTGACTGCGCGTCAGCAATACATCCTGCGTGTACGCACCCTGGCGCGTTCCGTTGCGCAAGCCTACCTGCTGGCTCGCGCCAAGCTGGGCTTCCCGATGGCAACCCCGGACCTGCGTGATGAAGTACTGGCCAAGCTGGAGGCTGCACAATGAGTGCTCTGGATTTTCTGGTTGAACTGGGCACTGAAGAACTGCCACCCAAAGCCCTGAACACCCTGGCCGAGGCGTTCCTCGCCGGTATCGACAAGGGCCTGCAAGCTGCCGGCCTGAACTACGAGAGCAAAACCGTCTACGCCGCCCCGCGTCGCTTGGCTGTGCTGATCACCGCACTGGCCACCCAGCAGCCGGATCGCAGCATCAACCTCGACGGCCCGCCACGCCAGGCTGCGTTCGATGCCGAAGGCAACCCGACCCAGGCGGCCCTGGGTTTTGCCAAGAAGTGCGGCGTCGAGCTGAGCGAAATCGATCAGAGCGGCCCGAAACTGCGCTACAGCCAGAGCATCGCCGGCAAGCCGACCGCGAGCCTGCTGCCGACCATCGTCGAAGATTCCCTGAACGACCTGCCGATCCCGAAACGCATGCGTTGGGGCGCGCGCAAGGAAGAATTCGTGCGTCCGACCCAATGGCTGGTGATGCTGCTCGGTGACCAGGTCATCGACTGCACCATCCTCGCCCAGAAGGCCGGCCGCGACTCCCGTGGTCACCGCTTCCACCACCCGCAAAGCGTGCGCATCGGTTCGCCGTCCAGCTACCTGGCCGACCTGCGTGCCGCCTACGTGCTGGCCGACGCCAACGAGCGTCGCGAGATCATCAGCAAGCGCACCGAAGAACTGGCCACCCGCCAGGAAGGCACGGCAATCGTTCCGCCAGCCCTGCTCGACGAAGTGACCGCGCTGGTCGAATGGCCAGTGCCGCTGGTGTGCTCGTTCGAGGAACGCTTCCTCGATGTGCCGCAAGAAGCACTGATCACCACCATGCAGGACAACCAGAAGTACTTCTGCCTGCTGGACGCCGACGGCAAGTTGCTGCCACGTTTCATTACCGTGGCCAACATCGAAAGCAAGGACCCGCAGCAGATCATCGCCGGTAACGAGAAAGTGGTTCGCCCACGTCTGACCGACGCCGAGTTCTTCTTCAAGCAGGACAAGAAGCAGAAGCTCGAAGCGTTCAACGATCGCCTGCAGAATGTGGTGTTCCAGGAAAAACTCGGCAGCGTCTACGACAAGGCCGAGCGCGTATCCCGGCTGGCCGCGTTCATCGCACAGCGCATCGGCGGCAACGCTGCGTGGGCAGCCCGTGCGGGCCTGCTGTCGAAGTGCGACCTGGCGACCGAAATGGTCGGCGAGTTCCCGGAAATGCAAGGTGTCGCCGGTTACTACTACGCCCTCAACGACGGCGAGCCGGAAGACGTCGCACTGGCCCTGAACGAGCAGTACATGCCGCGCGGTGCTGGCGCTGAACTGCCGGGCACCCTGACCGGTGCAGCCGTGGCCATCGCCGACAAGCTCGATACCCTCGTGGGTATCTTCGGCATCGGCATGCTGCCGACCGGCAGCAAAGACCCGTATGCCCTGCGCCGTGCCGCACTGGGCGTGCTGCGTATCCTGATCGAGAAGCAGCTGGACCTGGACCTGACCGACGCCGTGGCCTTCGCCGTGGATGCGTTCGGTGCCAAGGTCAAGGCTGCCGGCCTCAATGACTCGGTGCTGGAGTTCATCTTCGACCGTCTGCGTGCCCGTTACGAAGACGAAGGCGTCGACGTTGCCACCTACCTGTCGGTACGTGCCCTCAAGCCTGGCTCGGCCCTGGACTTCGATCAGCGCGTGCAAGCGGTAGAGGCCTTCCGCAAACTGCCGGAAGCCGCCGCCCTGGCCGCCGTGAACAAGCGCGTGTCGAACCTGTTGAGCAAGGTTGAAGGCTCGGTGCCTACCGTCGTGGAAGCCAAGTACTTCGACAATGCCAACGAGTTCTCCCTGTACTCGGCGATCCAGCAGGCTGACCAGGCTGTGCAGCCAATGGCCGCCTCGCGTCAGTACAGCGAATCGCTGGCACGCCTGGCCGCACTGCGCGAGCCGGTGGATGCGTTCTTCGAAGCCGTGATGGTCAACGCGGAGGACGCAAAGGTCCGCGCCAACCGTTATGCATTGCTGGCGCGTCTGCGCGGGTTGTTCCTCGGCGTCGCCGACATTTCGCTGCTGGGCTGAGGAGTTGCTGTTGAAACTGCTGATTCTCGATCGGGACGGGGTGATCAATTACGACTCCGACGCTTACATCAAGTCGGTGGAGGAGTGGATTCCACTCCCCGGCTCGATCGAAGCCATCGCGCAGTTGAGCAGGACCGGCTGGACGGTAGCGGTCGCTACCAACCAGTCGGGCATCGCTCGCGGCTATTACGACCTCGCCACCCTGGATGCCATGCACGAGCGCTTGCGCGCGCTGGTGGCGGAGCAGGGTGGTGAAGTCGGCCTGATCGTCTACTGCCCCCACGGGCCGGACGAAGGCTGCGATTGCCGCAAGCCGAAACCCGGGATGTTGAAAACCATCGCCGCTCATTACAACGTGTCGCTGACCGATCTCTGGTTCGTCGGCGACAGCCTTGGTGACCTGGAGGCCGCCAAAGCCGTCGATTCACAGCCAGTTTTGGTAAAGACCGGGAAAGGCGAAAAGACTTTGGGCAAGACCCTTCCGGTTGGCACATTGATTTTTGACGATCTGGCGGCGATTGCCGCAGAACTTATCCACAAATGCCCTTGAGTGAGTGTGCGCTTCGATTGATCCTGACCAGGGATGAAAGGGAAGTGCGCTTTATATAGGACGGGCAATTCCCGCAACGGTAAACGTCACCATGTCGATATTGCAGGCCATCAGAACCTTCCTCTTTTACCTGCTGCTGGGCACCAGTTCATTGCTGTGGTGCAGCCTGAGCTTTTTTATCGCGCCGTTTCTGCCTTTCAAGGCACGTTATCGCTTCATCAACGTTTATTGGTGCCGCTGCGCCCTGTGGCTGAGCAAAGTGTTTCTGGGTATCCGCTACGAAGTGAAGGGTGCCGAGAACGTACCTGACCAGCCTTGCGTCATTCAGTCGAACCACCAAAGCACCTGGGAGACGTTCTTTCTCTCCGCTTACTTCTCACCGCTGAGCCAGGTGCTCAAACGTGAATTGCTCTATGTGCCGTTCTTCGGTTGGGCCATGGCCATGCTGCGACCGATCGCCATCGATCGTGACAACCCGAAAGCCGCGCTCAAGCATGTGGCGCAGAAAGGTGATGAGTTGCTCAAGGACAATGTCTGGGTGCTGATCTTCCCCGAAGGCACGCGCGTTCCTTACGGCACCATCGGAAAGTTCTCGCGCGGTGGCAGCGCACTGGCGGTCAACGCCGAATTGCCCGTGCTGCCGATTGCGCACAACGCCGGCAAGTTCTGGCCGAAAACCGGTTGGGCGAAGAAGCAGGGTGTCATCACTGTGATCATTGGCGCACCGATGTATGCCCAAGGCACAGGACCACGAGCCATTGCTGAATTGAACGACCGGGTCCAGGCGTGGAATGAGCAGATGCAACGGGAAATGGGCTCGCTGCCACCGGCTCCGCAAGCGCCGGTTTCAAACGATCAGGTGACTGTCTGAGATTCTGTGGATAACCTGTGTACCGTTTCATCGAAAAGCTTCGTTGTTTACACGCAACCTTATGATTTTTATGCATATTTCTTTGGATGATAAAAACCATAAAAACGTGCATAAGTTTTTTTGGGACGTAAAGAAACCGGCTGATATAGCCGGTTTTTTTATGCCCGGAACAATCGCTGACTGTCGACATGAAGGCGCAACCTGGATCGTTCGCCTTCATTCCGCTAACAGCGGAAATTGCAGCCTGAACGTCGTGCCCAGACCCACCTCGCTCCGACACTCGATTCGCCCGCCATGCCGATCCACAACGGCTTTGACCATCGACAATCCCAACCCCACACCATCGATACCCTGGGCTGAAGAAAAGCGCCGGTACTGGCTGAACAGTTCGGGTAACTCCTCAGCGGCGATGCCCTTGCCCTGATCAGTGAGCTCACAGATCAGCCAGCTGTCATGTTGACTGACATGCAAACGGATACGAGTACCCGAATCACTGTACTTGATGGCATTTTCCAGCAGATTGAACAACGCCCGGGTCAGCAGCGCCTGATCCGCCAGTACCAGACTTTCCTGTGCCTCTTCTTCTACCTGATGAACCAGTTCGATCTGTTTCAACTGCGCAATGGGCAGCGCCTGATCGAGCACATCCAGCACCAGCATCGCAAACAGGCTCGGCTGAAACCGATAAGCCTCGGACTCGGCCCTCGCCAGTTGAACAAAGCCGTCAGTCAACTCCAGGGCCCGGCGTACCTGTAGCTCGATTTGATCAAAGAGCGGCGAATCGCCGCCCACTTGATGACGATGGACATCGAGCAACGCGAGGATGGCCGAGTGAGGTGCCCGCAGGTCGTGAGACAGGAACCGCAACAGGACCGCACGCTGCTCCTCCGCATCGCGTTCAACACTCAAATCAGTCAGGTTCCATAGCCAGCCGACCGGAATATCACCGTCTACCGGCAATAACCCGGCACGCTCAAGACGCAGACTGCGCTCCTTGAAGTCGCGAAACTCCAGCAGCGGCAGTGTCGACAAGGACGAGTCGGGCTTGCGGCTCATATCCGGATAACCGAGCTGTTTGAGTCGCTCCAGCACATCATCGCCGACCAGATCTCCACCAAACAGATCACGGGCCTTGCGGTTTCCGAGCAGAATCTGCCCCTGGGGATCGCTGATCAATGTGGCCACCGGCAAGTATTCCAGGCCATCGGCGATGAATCGGTGGGTATCGCGGGTCAGGCTCATGGCTTGTTCCAGCGCCATGATCTGTTTCTGCAAGCGGTCGCCACCGGAGTACTGGGCACGACGGCGCTCCGGAAACACTTTCGGCTCGCTGTCCAGTCGCGCCAACTCCCATCCGAAATAGGTCAGTACTACACTGAGGCGCCGCCAGTTCCAGATCAGATAACCAAACAGCATCCCCAACACTGCTGGCGTCGGTGACCACCACCACCTCTTGAACTCCGCGAGGCCGGCACTGGTCAGCAACGCACACGCCATCCCCGTGAGCGTCAGCCAGAGCGCCAGGCGCGGACGCCACAGCAACAGCCCGAGTACGCACGTCACCAGACCAAGGGAAAGCAATGCGCTCAAGCCAGGGAATGCATCTTCCAGATTAACTTGCGCGCGGTAGGACAGCAGTGTCGTCAACGGCAACAGCACGAGACTTATCCACAACCACTCGCGCACCAATTGCCGAAACAATCGCTGTACCTGGCTTGGCTCCCGGCTTTCACGGCGGCGTTGGTCAAACATGGCCAACAGGGCAGGGCAACGAGAATGGTTTCATGGTTCCTGCGTCTCAGGCGTCGACTCGAAGAATCATAGCGGACGCTGCGACCAACGGCGGGCCGCCTGCTTTCACTGTGTCGATTGAGCCGCTATCGTCGATAAACAGCTGCCCAAACGACAAGGAATCACCGTGTATGCGCGTTGCGATTCTGGACGATGAGCCCGCCGAATTACGCCGGGTCGAACAAACCCTGCAACAGATGGCCGAAGCCGGAGAGCAGCCGTGGTCGCTGCACAGCTTCGAACGAACCGAAGACCTGATGCGTCAACTGCGTCGGGAAACCTTCGACCTGTTGATCCTCGACTGGCAACTGCCCGACCTCACGGGTTTGTCACTGCTGCTATGGACCCGTGAACACATGGAGGCGCCACCCGCGGCAATCATGCTCACCAGTCGTGATGGCGAAAGCGATATCGTCCAGGCCCTGAATGCCGGCGCCGATGACTACGTCAGCAAACCGTTCCGCCCCAATGAACTGAAGGCCCGTGTTGGCGCAGTCCTGCGCCGGCATGGCCAGCAGCGCGCAGCTAGCGAGGGGTTGAGCTTCAATGATCTGGTTTTCGACGACGTCGGGCTGACCGTCACTCGCGACGGCAAACCGATCGTCATGACCGAACGCGAGTACCGCCTGGCGCATTGCCTGTTCAGCAACCTCGGTCGACCGCTGTCGCGAGACTACCTGTACGAACGGCTCTGGCCCCATGAAGAAATGTCATCGTCACGCCCGCTGGATACGCACATCTATCGCCTGCGCAACAAGCTTGGGCTGACGGCGGATCGCGGTTGGCAGTTGCTGACGATTTATGGGTATGGGTATCGGTTGGAGAGTGTTGTGCCAACAACCTGACTCATAGGCATTCAAGTTTTGGTGTAGGCAAGGATCTCATTGGTCATTCTTCCACCGACTTTCCCTGAAGCTTCTTCGCGGCGGACTCAACTTGTTTGATGCTGCTTTCCGGGACAGGTAAATCCTCTGGCATGGTTCCACCCAATTCGGCGATGGTCTCCCGTACCTTTCTACCTACTTCCAGATGCACCTGATTGGCTTGGTGCTTACCTTGGACGTTATCCCGGCGCAATTTTTCCTCAGCTTATGTAGCACGAAACAAATTGGCAGCCAGTTCGGTTGACCCCATGTGATCCAGAATTTTCTGACTCTTTTTAAGCCCTTTCCGTTGGTGAATGGCTTTCTGGTCAAGTCCGCCATATAGCCCCTGATATCCATGATTCTGGAAAATGGCGAAATCCAGGCCTGTTTCAACTCCAGCTTGCTGTGCCGCTTCAACCAGTTGCTTGTTGTGCTCGCGCAGTTCGTTACGCAGTAACAAGCGCTTCTGATCGTCCTTTAGCTTCTGAAAGGTGGCGTCATCTGCCAGTTCCTGGCGTCGAGTCTGAATCGCGAAATAGGTTTGCCCCGCAGCAATAACCGGCTTACCAGGGTCGCCGTTCTGTACGATCAGATAGCAAGCATAACGAGAGAGCCGGACATCCTTGAGTTCCCGCTGGGAACCGGAACCCAGGGAAACCATTCTGGTGGCGTCAACAAAATGGTTGGCGACCAGGTGATTACTAAGCTCACAAGCCTGTATAGCCTTGCCAATGACATTCTCGAAGTTTCGCCACTCTCGGTATTCCAACAGAGGTGCAAGCTCTCGGGCAGACCAGTATTCAACCCCCTCGCTCGATTGGTGCTTCAGGCCCTCAAAAGACTGATGCTGCTCACTCAAAGGTCATCCTCCATAGGGTAGGTACCCCAAACTGGTTCGATTCGGTAACCCGGTTGAGCGTTGCACCGACACCAATACTAATCAATGGTGCATTAACATATGCAAACATAGTTGCCGCGTAGTCACCGCCAGCGCTGTAACTCAAAACAATTACTCCCACAAAAAAACCCGGCGAATCAGAGATCCTCCGGGTTTGTTTTTGCTTCACGGTCAGCTAAAAGCCACCCAATCAGAAGTCCAGGTTGGACACCGCCAGGGCGTTGCTTTCGATGAAGTCACGACGAGGTTCGACCGCATCACCCATCAGGGTGTTGAAGATCTGGTCCGCGCCAATGGCGTCTTCGATGGTCACTTTCAGCATGCGGCGCACGCTTGGGTCCATGGTGGTTTCCCACAGCTGATCCGGGTTCATCTCGCCCAGACCTTTGTATCGCTGGATGGTGTGACGCTTGGTACTTTCGGCCATCAGCCAGTCCAGGGCTTCCTTGAACTCGGTGACCGACTTACGGCGTTCGCCACGCTGGATGTACGCGCCATCGTCGAGCAGGGTGCTCAGTTGAGCGCCCAGGGAAACAACGGTCTTGTAGTCGTTGCTGCCGAAGAAGTCGCGGTTGAAGGTGACGTAGTTGGACAGGCCGTGGGAGATCAGTTCGACCTCTGGCAGCCACACGCCACGCTCGCGGTCTTCACGCAGGCTGGCCTTGTAGACCAGACCCGACTTCTCGACGGTGCGCAGACGCACTTCGTACTGGGCCAGCCAATCCTGCATTGCTGCATGATCGGACAATTGGTCCATGCTCACGGCCGGCAGGTAGATGAAGTGCTCGGTCAGTTCCTGTGGATACAGGCGCGACAGGCGCTTGAGGGTCTTCATCACCAGGCGGAAGTCATTCACCAGACGCTCAAGGGCTTCGCCAGAGATACCCGGTGCATCCTCGTTCAGGTGCAGGCTTGCATCTTCCAGGGCCGACTGCGTCATGTACTCTTCCATGGCGTCGTCGTCTTTGATGTATTGCTCTTGCTTGCCTTTCTTCACTTTGTACAGCGGCGGCTGAGCGATGTAGATGTAGCCACGCTCGATCAACTCCGGCAACTGACGGAAGAAGAAGGTCAGCAGCAGGGTACGGATGTGCGAACCGTCGACGTCAGCATCGGTCATGATGATGATGTTGTGATAGCGCAACTTGTCGATGTTGTACTCTTCGCGACCGATGCCACAACCCAGCGCGGTGATCAAGGTGCCCACTTCCTGGGAAGAGATCATCTTGTCGAAGCGTGCCTTCTCGACGTTCAGGATTTTACCCTTGAGGGGCAGAATCGCCTGGGTCTTGCGGTTACGTCCCTGCTTGGCAGAGCCGCCCGCGGAGTCACCTTCCACCAGGTACAGTTCGGACAGGGCAGGGTCCTTTTCCTGGCAGTCGGCCAGTTTGCCCGGCAGGCCGGCGATGTCCAGTGCGCCTTTGCGACGGGTCATCTCGCGGGCCTTACGTGCCGCTTCACGGGCACGGGCCGCGTCGATCATCTTGCCGACGACCAGCTTGGCTTCGTTCGGGTTTTCCAGCAGGAAGTCGGAGAAGTACTTGCCCATTTCCTGCTCGACCGCGGTCTTCACTTCGGAAGACACCAGCTTGTCTTTGGTCTGGGAGCTGAACTTCGGATCCGGCACTTTCACCGAAATGATCGCGGTCAGGCCTTCACGGGCGTCGTCACCGGTGGTGGCGACCTTGTGTTTCTTCGCCAGGCCTTCAGCTTCGATGTAGGTGTTCAGGTTACGCGTCAGCGCGGAACGGAAACCTACCAGGTGAGTACCGCCGTCACGTTGCGGAATGTTGTTGGTGAAGCACAACAGGTTCTCGTTGAAGCTGTCGTTCCACTGCAGGGCGATTTCCACGCCGATGCCGTCTTCACGCTGGATGTTGAAGTGGAACACCTGGTTGACCGGAGTCTTGTTGGTGTTCAGGTATTCAACGAACGCACGCAGGCCGCCTTCGTATTTGAAAAGCTCTTCCTTGCCGCTGCGCTCGTCCTTGAGGACGATACCGACACCGGAGTTGAGGAAGGACAGTTCACGAATCCGCTTGGCCAGGATGTCCCAGCTGAAGTGGATGTTCTTGAAGGTTTCGCTGGAAGCCTTGAAGTGGATCTGCGTACCGGTGGTTTCGCTGTCGCCAACGATTTTCATCGGCTCTTGCGGAACACCATGGACGTAAGTCTGTTCCCAGATCTTGCCGCTACGGCGAACGGTCAGGACCAGCTCTTCCGACAGGGCGTTAACTACCGACACACCCACACCGTGCAGACCACCGGAAACCTTGTAGGAGTTGTCGTCGAATTTACCGCCAGCGTGCAGCACGGTCATGATGACCTCGGCTGCCGAAACGCCTTCTTCCTTGTGTACGTCTACCGGGATGCCACGGCCGTTGTCGCGAACGGTGATGGACTCATCCGGGTGGATGATGATGCTGATGTCGTCGCAGTAGCCGGCGAGCGCTTCGTCGATCGAGTTGTCGACCACCTCGAACACCATGTGGTGCAGGCCGCTGCCGTCGTCGGTATCACCAATATACATACCGGGACGTTTGCGTACGGCATCCAGGCCTTTCAGCACTTTAATGCTCGTTGAGTCGTACGTATTTTCTTCGCTCAATGCCTTCACTCCCGATGGTCGTGGGTCTGGGTGATACGGCCCTGTTCCACGTGGAACAGAGCGACTGGCGTTTCCGTCTGCCAGCCTTCCCTCAATAATTCGTGATCTACACAGGTGATAAATACCTGGCAGCGTAAGTCTTCCAACAAGCGGCAAAGCGCGCGACGGTGGTGCTCGTCCAGTTCGGACGGCAAGTCATCCACCAGATAAATACACTGACCGCGTCGAGCCTGGCTGACCAGGTGCCCCTGGGCAATCCGCAATGCGCAAACCACCAACTTCTGCTGGCCACGGGACAAGATGTCCGCGGCGTTGTGCGCGCCCAGCCTGAGACGCAAATCAGCACGTTGTGGTCCGGCCTGGGTATGCCCCATTTGCTGGTCTCGCTGAAGAGACCCGGCGAGCACAGCACTCAGTTCACGGTCCTTGTCCCAGCCGCGGTAATAGCTGAGCGTCAAGCCTTCAAGCTCAACCAGATCGCTCAAGGTTTGTTCAAAGACTGGTTTCAAGGCTTTGATATAAGCGCGGCGGTATTCATCAATTTCAGCGCTGGCCTGGCACAGTTCCCTGTCCCAAACCGCTTGCGAAACGGCGTCAAGTGTACCATGCCGCAGCCAAGAGTTTCTCTGGCGCAGGGCCTTCTGCAAGCGCTGCCAGGTTGACATGAAGCGCGGTTCCACGTGGAACACGCCCCAGTCGAGAAACTGCCGGCGAATCTTCGGCGCACCTTCCAGCAATCTGAAACTGTCCGGGTTGATCAGTTGCAGTGGCAGGATCTCTGCCAGCTGCGCGGCGCTACGCGCGTTCTGCCCATCGATACGGATCTGGAATTCACCTTGGCGATCACGGGAAATACCCAAGGCGCTTTGCCCGCCCTCCGCCAGTTCAACCTGGCCAAAGACTGTGCACGCAAGCTGTTCGTATTGAATGACCGGCAACAGGCGGGTGCTGCGAAACGAACGGGCAAGCCCCAGCAGATGGATGGCTTCCAGAACACTGGTTTTGCCGCTGCCGTTGGCGCCGTAAAGAATGTTAATTCGGGGGGAGGGGGAGAAGGTCACCGGGTGCAGATTGCGCACCGCGGTGACCGAGACGCGACTTAAGGACATCTAGCTTCTGCTGAGCATGATTACAGACGCATCGGCATGACAACGTAGGCCGAGTCATCGTTATCCGATTCCTGCACCAGCGCGCTGCTGTTGGAGTCGGACAGGATCAGACGAACCTGCTCGGTGGTCATCACGCCCAGTACGTCGAGCAGGTAGCTCACGTTGAAGCCGATTTCCAGGGAGCCACCGTTGTATTCAACGCCCACTTCTTCTTCCGCTTCTTCCTGTTCCGGGTTGTTCGCCTGGATCTTCAGCTGACCGCTGGCCAGTTGCAGACGGATACCACGGTACTTCTCGTTGGACAGGATCGCGGTACGGCTGAACGCTTCGCGCAGCGCCTGGCGATCGCCAAGAACCAGCTTGTCGCCGCCCTTTGGCAGAACGCGCTCGTAGTCCGGGAATTTGCCGTCGACCAGCTTCGAGGTGAAGGTGAATTCACCAGTGGTGGCGCGGATGTGATGCTGACCCAGCACGATGCTGACATTGCCGTCCGGCTCGGTGAGCAGGCGTGCCAGTTCGAGGATGCCTTTGCGCGGCACGATGACCTGGTGACGATCCGGCTGGCCGATATCGGCCTGCATCGAGCACATGGCCAGACGGTGACCGTCGGTGGCCACGGCGCGGATCACGCCGGCAGAGACTTCCAGCAGCATGCCATTGAGGTAGTAACGCACGTCCTGCTGGGCCATGGCGAAGCTGGTGCGTTCGATCAGGCGACGCAGCTTGCTTTGCTCCAGGCTGCAGGTCAGCGAGCCCGGGCCTTCTTCCACGGTAGGGAAATCGTTGGCCGGCAGTGTCGACAGGGTGAAGCGGCTACGGCCAGCCTTGACCACCAGCTTCTGCTCATCGACCTTGATGTCGATCAGCGCATCGTTCGGCAGGCTTTTGCAGATGTCCATCAGCTTGCGCGCCGGCACGGTGATGGAACCCGGATCCGCCGGCTCTTCGAGTTGAACACGACCGACCAGCTCGACTTCCAGGTCGGTACCGGTCAGCGACAATTGCTGGCCTTCGACAACCAGCAGCACGTTGGAGAGCACCGGCAAGGTCTGTCGGCGCTCAACGACGCCTGCGACCAGTTGCAGGGGTTTCAACAGGGCTTCGCGTTGAATGGTGAAATGCATGGTCTAGTCCCTTGCCTTAATTAGCTGCGCTGGTGTTCATCAAGTGGTCAGTGTACGCAGCAGGTTCTTGTAGTCCTCGCGGATGTCCGCGTCGGATTCCTTAAGTTCGTTGATCTTGCGGCAGGCGTGCAAAACCGTCGTATGGTCGCGGCCGCCAAACACATCGCCGATTTCCGGCAGGCTGTGGTTGGTCAGTTCCTTCGACAACGCCATGGCGACCTGACGCGGACGAGCGACCGAACGCGAACGGCGTTTGGACAGCAAGTCGGAGATCTTGATCTTGTAGTACTCGGCGACGGTGCGCTGAATGTTATCCACAGAGACCAGTTTATCCTGCAACGCCAACAAGTCCTTCAGCGATTCGCGAATCAACTCGATGGTGATATCGCGACCCATGAAGTGCGAGTGGGCGATCACGCGCTTGAGCGCGCCTTCCAGCTCGCGGACGTTGGAGCGAATACGCTGGGCAATGAAGAACGCGGCGTCGTGAGGCAGTTCGACTTTGGCCTGATCGGCCTTTTTCATCAGGATCGCCACGCGGGTTTCCAGCTCCGGCGGCTCGACCGCTACGGTCAGGCCCCAGCCAAAGCGGGATTTGAGGCGTTCTTCAAGGCCTTCGATTTCTTTCGGGTAGCGGTCACTGGTGAGAATGACCTGCTGACCACCTTCGAGCAGGGCGTTGAAGGTGTGGAAAAACTCTTCCTGGGAACGCTCCTTGCGGGCGAAGAACTGAATGTCATCGATCAGCAAGGCATCCACCGAACGGTAGAAGCGCTTGAACTCATTGATTGCGTTCAGTTGCAGGGCCTTGACCATGTCCGCCACGAAACGCTCGGAATGCAGGTACACGACCTTGGCATTCGGGTTCTTCTTTAACAGGTGGTTACCCACAGCGTGCATCAAGTGGGTTTTACCCAGGCCGACGCCTCCATAAAGGAAGAGCGGGTTGTAACCGTGCTTGGGGTTGTCTGCCACCTGCCAGGCGGCGGCGCGCGCCAACTGGTTGGATTTACCCTCGACGAAATTCTCGAAGGTAAAGGTGCGGTTCAGGTAGCTGGTGTGCTTGAGCGCACCCTCGACCTGCACGGTACGTTGCTCGGCGCGCACAGGTGCCTGTTGCGAACTGGCGCCGGCCATCGGGTCGAAGCTGTCACGGGAAGGTTCTTCCTCGGTGACCTCAGCCACTTTTTGCGTGGCACGCTTGGTCGAAGCTGCGGCAGGTGCTGGCGGCGGCGTATTGGCGGGCGTTTGAGCAGCCTGGGCCTGGGAAGCCGCGGCAGCCAGCGGAGCGTTTGGCGCAGCCCGGGGTGCCGAACTGCGTTTGCTGCCTATTAACAAGGAAAGCGCAGGCGCCATGCCGTTGCCGTGCTCATCGAGCAATTCGAGAACACGCCCCAGGTACTTTTCGTTGACCCAGTCCAGAACAAAACGATTGGGCGCATACACACGCAACTCGTCGCCTTCGGCTTCGACCTGTAGTGGACGGATCCAAGTGTTGAATTGTTGGGCAGGCAGCTCATCGCGCAGAAGCTCCACGCACTGCTGCCAAAGTTCCACTGACACGGATATCCCCTAAGTTGAAAGCCGGTGAGGCAAAAACAAGCAGCCATTGTAACGGCCAGACGCCGACTTATCCACACGTAGGTGCCTCGTCGACCAAGAACAATCGCCCTTTTATACGCAAAAAAGACGACCAGCGGTCTGTGCATAAGCTCTGTGGATAACCGGGGTTAAGGTCATTGCACAAGTGGGGGCGAAACTCGGTGGATAACCGGCCTGTGGATAAAGCGAGCTTCCACACACAGGTTATCCGACAGCGCAGCACAGGCTGAACACCGTTTTCCACTGTAGTTGTCATTCTCTGTACAGCAGGTAGAACAAGGGCTAAATCGACTTATCCACAGATGGATGCGAACCTAGCTTTTATAAGCTTTACAGAAAAGCTTTAAATACTTTCCTTTCTTATTTTTATATTTGCCGACGGTTCGTTCAGCGCAAAACCTCTGGAGATCTATTTATAAGGAAACGCTGGTTGGAAATTGACCTGAAGGCTTGCTTTCTCTAGAATCCCCGGTCTCTTAAAACGGGGGCCATTCCGGCCCGTTGTGGACGAACCAGGTAACACGACAATGAAACGTACTTTCCAACCAAGCACTATCAAACGCGCTCGTACCCACGGTTTCCGTGCTCGCATGGCTACCAAGAACGGTCGTGCCGTTCTGTCGCGTCGTCGCGCCAAAGGTCGTGCGCGTCTGGCAGTTTGATAAGCCGGCACTGGAGGTGAGTCAGGACTTCAGTCGGGAAAAGCGTCTGCTTACTCCCCGGCATTTCAAGGCAGTCTTTGACTCCCCTACCGGCAAGGTACCGGGGAAAAATCTCCTGCTCCTTGCGCGCAACAACGATCTTGATCACCCCCGTCTCGGGTTGGTTATCGGGAAAAAGAGCGTAAAGCTCTCCGTCGAGCGCAATCGCCTCAAACGTCTGATGCGCGAATCGTTTCGTCTGAACCAGGATTCACTGGTCGGTTGGGACATTGTTATCGTCGCGCGCAAAGGTTTGGGTGACGTAGAAAACCCCGAATTGATTCAGCATTTCGGCAAACTCTGGAAACGCCTGGCTCGCAGTTCGCCAGCACCAGCAGTCAAAACCGAAACTGTAGGGGTAGACAGTCCAGATGCGTAAACTGGCACTCGTTCCGATCCAGTTTTATCGCTATGCCATTAGTCCCCTGATGGCCGATCACTGTCGTTTCTACCCCAGTTGTTCCTGCTACGCGTTAGAAGCCATCGAAAATCATGGCTTTCTTCGCGGTGGCTGGCTGGCCTTTCGTCGTTTAGGTCGCTGTCATCCGTGGAATCCCGGTGGTTATGACCCGGTTCCACCTATCCCTACCTCCCGTTCTTCTTCGATGGCCGAGTAATCATGGATATCAAACGCACGATCCTGATCGTCGCCCTGGCAATCGTGTCCTACGTTATGGTTCTTAAATGGAACCAGGACTATGGCCAGGCTGCCCTGCCGACTCAGAATGTTGCCACCAATACGACTGCATCGGGCCTGCCGGATACGGCATCTGGCTCCAACGCTTCCGCCAGTGACGACATTCCACGTGCTGCAAGCGACACCAGCGCACCTGCCGAAACTCCGGTAGCTGTGAGCAAGGACCTCATCCAGATCAAAACGGATGTTCTGGACCTGGCTATCGATCCACAAGGTGGCGATGTTGCCCAACTGACCCTGCCGCTGTATCCGCGTCGTCAGGATCACCCGGAAATTCCGTTCCAGCTGTTCGATAACGGCGGCGAACGTACTTATCTGGCGCAAAGCGGCCTGATCGGTACCAACGGTCCGGATGCCAATCCGACCGGTCGTCCGGTTTACTCCGCGGAGAAGAAGGTTTATCAACTGGCTGACGGTCAGGACCAATTGGTCGTTGACCTGAAGTTCAGCAAGGACGGCGTCAACTACATCAAGCGTTTCACCCTGAAACGCGGCCTGTACGACGTAACCGTTTCCTACCTGATCGACAACCAGAGCGCCCAGCCCTGGACGGGTGCGATGTTTGCCCAGTTGAAGCGTGACGCCAGTGCCGATCCTTCGTCGACCACAGCTACCGGTACCGCGACTTACCTGGGCGCCGCCCTGTGGACAAGTTCCGAGCCGTACAAGAAAGTGTCCATGAAGGACATGGACAAGGCACCGCTCAAAGAAACCGTCACTGGCGGTTGGGTTGCCTGGCTGCAGCACTACTTCGTGACCGCATGGATTCCGGCCAAGGGCGATAACAACGTCGTCCAGACCCGTAAAGACAGCAAAGGCAACTACATCATCGGCTACACTGGCCCATCGATGAGTGTTGCTCCAGGTGCCAAGGCTGAAACCAGCGCTGTTCTGTACGCCGGTCCGAAAAGCCAGGCCGTGCTGAAACAGTTATCCCCAGGTCTGGAACTGACGGTTGACTACGGCATTCTGTGGTTTATCGCCCAACCGATCTTCTGGTTGCTGCAACACATCCACGCCATTGTGGGTAACTGGGGCTGGTCGATCATCTTCCTGACCATGCTGATCAAGGGGATCTTCTTCCCGTTGTCGGCTGCCAGCTACAAATCCATGGCGCGCATGCGTGCAGTGGCGCCGAAACTGGCCGCGCTGAAAGAGCAACATGGCGATGACCGGCAGAAAATGTCGCAAGCCATGATGGAGCTGTACAAGAAAGAGAAGATCAATCCGCTGGGTGGTTGCTTGCCAATCCTCGTGCAGATGCCGGTATTCCTCTCGCTGTACTGGGTTCTGCTGGAAAGCGTCGAGATGCGTCAGGCGCCGTTCATGCTGTGGATTACCGACCTGTCGATCAAGGATCCGTTCTTCATTCTGCCGATCATCATGGGTGCAACCATGTTCATCCAGCAGCAGCTGAACCCGACTCCTCCGGATCCGATGCAGGCCAAGGTCATGAAGCTGATGCCAATCATCTTCACCTTCTTCTTCCTGTGGTTCCCGGCGGGTCTGGTGCTGTACTGGGTAGTGAACAACTGCCTGTCGATCGCCCAACAGTGGTACATCACGCGTAAGATCGAAGCGGCTACCAAAGCAGCTGCCTGATTTACACTGTGGATAACCACTCAAAACGCCCCCTAGTGGGGCGTTTTGCTATCTGTCACTTTTGTCTGGATACCGGTTTATGAGCGTTCCTCGTGAAACCATCGCCGCCGTCGCCACCGCCCAAGGTCGCGGCGGTGTAGGCATCGTGCGTATTTCCGGGCCGTTGGCCAGCGTTGCGGCCAAGGCCTTCAGTGGTCGCGAGCTCAAGCCGCGATTTGCCCACTATGGCCCGTTTCTCGGTGAAAACGACGAGGTGCTGGACCAGGGCATCGCGCTGTATTTTCCAGGGCCAAACTCGTTCACCGGCGAAGATGTGCTGGAACTCCAGGGTCATGGCGGCCCGATCGTCCTGGATATGTTGCTCAAGCGCTGCCTGGAACTGGGTTGCCGTCTCGCCCGCCCGGGGGAATTCAGTGAGCGCGCCTTCCTCAATGACAAACTGGACCTCGCTCAGGCCGAGGCGATTGCCGACCTGATTGAAGCCAGTTCCGCCCAGGCTGCGCGAAACGCATTGCGCTCCCTGCAGGGTGCTTTCTCGTCACGTGTGCATAACCTCACCGAGCAACTGATCGGCCTGCGAATCTATGTCGAAGCGGCCATCGATTTCCCGGAAGAGGAAATCGACTTCCTTGCCGATGGCCACGTCCTGAGCATGCTCGACAAAGTGCGCGACGAGTTATCCACCGTCATGCGCGAAGCCGGGCAGGGCGCCTTGCTGCGAGACGGTATGACTGTAGTCATTGCCGGTCGTCCGAATGCCGGCAAATCCAGCCTGCTCAATGCACTGGCCGGGCGTGAAGCGGCGATCGTGACCGAAATTGCCGGTACCACCCGGGATGTGCTGCGGGAACATATCCACATCGATGGCATGCCGCTGCATGTGGTGGATACCGCTGGTCTGCGCGATACCGATGACCATGTGGAAAAAATCGGCGTCGAACGAGCCTTGAAAGCCATCGGCGAAGCGGATCGGGTGCTGCTGGTGGTCGACGCCACGGCACCGGAAGCCCTCGATCCATTCGCACTCTGGCCGGAATTTCTCGAAATCCGTCCCGACCCCGCGAAAGTTACCCTGATCCGCAACAAGGCCGACCTTACGGGCGAAGCCATTGCCATCGAGGTCAGCGACGATGGCCACGTCACCATCAGCCTGAGCGCCAAGTCCGGCGGTGTCGGCCTGGAGCTGCTGCGTGATCACCTGAAGGCCTGCATGGGCTATGAACAAACGTCAGAAAGCAGTTTCAGTGCTCGCCGGCGGCACCTGGAGGCGCTAGGTCATGCCAGTGCTGCCCTCGAGCATGGTCGCGCGCAATTGACCCTGGCCGGTGCCGGCGAGTTGTTGGCCGAGGATTTGCGCCAGGCTCAGCAGTCGCTGGGTGAAATCACCGGTGCATTCAGCTCTGACGATCTGTTGGGGCGAATTTTCTCCAGCTTCTGCATCGGAAAGTAGCCCTCCTGTTGTTCACAGACAGGCCATTCGCGCCTGTCTGCTCCCTCCTTTTTTGAATAAACCCTCCAGTGACGACCGGACTTTGTCTGCTTGAGCGGATTTCCTGCGCCTGAGTTTCGCGCAAACAGGACTTTTCTGTGGATTAAGCCCTGTGAATAACCGCCGCTAAGGTCAGTTGATAACAGGGCCTGAAAACTGAACATAACCTCCTCTGTGGATAACCACCCCTTTCATCCACAGGCTTACACCGGTTATCCAAGGGCCTCATAGGCACATGAACACAGGGTTTTGAATCTCTGTACACATTGAAAATAAAGGGCTGTGTAGATCTATCCACAGAAAAGGCTGTGCATAGAAATAAACATAAAAACAAAGATTTAATAAATTTCTCTCTTTTTAATTTCTATATCTCCGACTTTTCCACAGCTGGTTAAATTTTGTGCAAAGGGTTCTTTAGGAAGGGCGAAGTCCCTATACTTGTCGACCAGGTCCAAAAACCTGAGCTCAAACTATTCCTGAATTACCTACTTAAGCAGGCACGAGGTGCGTGGTGGATTTCCCTTCCCGTTTTGAAGTGATCGTCATCGGCGGCGGTCATGCCGGTACCGAGGCAGCACTGGCCTCAGCACGTATGGGGGTTAAAACCCTGTTGCTGACGCACAACGTGGAAACCCTCGGTGCCATGAGTTGCAACCCGGCCATTGGCGGGATCGGCAAAAGCCACCTGGTCAAGGAAATCGATGCCCTCGGCGGTGCGATGGCCATGGCTACCGATAAAGGCGGCATCCAGTTTCGCGTGTTGAACAGCCGCAAAGGCCCCGCTGTGCGAGCAACCCGCGCACAGGCAGACCGGGTTCTGTACAAGGCAGCTGTCCGTGAAATCCTGGAAAACCAGCCGAACCTGTGGATATTTCAACAGGCTGCGGACGATCTGATCGTCGAGCAGGAACAAGTCCGTGGTGTTGTTACCCAGATGGGCCTGCGTTTTCTCGCGGACTCGGTGGTTTTGACCACAGGTACCTTCCTCGGTGGACTTATCCACATCGGTTTGCAGAATTTTTCCGGCGGTCGCGCCGGTGATCCGCCATCGATCGCGTTGGCTCACCGTCTGCGTGAATTGCCCTTGCGTGTGGGTCGTTTGAAAACCGGCACGCCGCCGCGTATCGACGGCCGGTCTGTGGATTTCTCGGTGATGACCGAACAACCGGGCGATACGCCGATCCCGGTGATGTCGTTCATGGGCAACAAGGAACAGCATCCACAGCAGGTCAGTTGCTGGATTACCCACACGAATGCGCGCACCCACGAAATCATTGCCGCGAACCTCGACCGTTCGCCGATGTATTCCGCTGCCGGTGAGATCGAAGGCATCGGCCCGCGTTACTGCCCGTCGATCGAAGACAAGATTCATCGCTTTGCCGACAAGGCAAGCCACCAGGTCTTCATCGAACCGGAAGGCCTGACGACAAACGAGCTGTATCCGAACGGGATATCCACATCCCTGCCGTTCGACGTGCAATTGCAGATCGTGCAATCGATCCGCGGCATGGAAAACGCACACATCGTGCGACCGGGCTACGCCATCGAGTACGACTACTTCGACCCGCGCGATTTGAAGTACAGCCTGGAAACCAAAGTCATCGGCGGCCTGTTCTTCGCCGGGCAAATCAACGGCACCACCGGTTACGAAGAAGCCGGCGCCCAGGGTTTGCTGGCCGGAACCAACGCTGCACTGCGTGCACAAGGCAAAGAAGCCTGGTGCCCGCGTCGCGACGAGGCCTACATCGGCGTATTGGTCGACGACCTGATTACCCTCGGTACCCAAGAGCCGTACCGGATGTTCACGTCCCGTGCCGAATACCGTCTGATCCTGCGTGAAGACAATGCCGACCTGCGCCTGACCGAAAAGGGTCGCGAACTGGGCCTGGTGGATGACGTGCGTTGGGCGGCTTTCTGCAAAAAACGCGAAAGCATCGAGCTGGAAGAGCAGCGCCTGAAAAGCACCTGGGTTCGCCCGGGCACCGAACAAGGCGATGCGATCGCCGAAAAATACGGCACGCCGCTGACGCACGAATACAACCTGCTCAATCTCTTGAGCCGTCCGGAAATCGACTACGCTGGACTGACCGAAGTGACCGGTGGCGGGGCAGAAGATCCACAGGTTGCCGAGCAGGTCGAGATCAAGACCAAATACGCCGGTTACATCGATCGTCAACAGGACGAAATCGCCCGCTTGCGAGCCAGCGAAGACACCAAACTGCCTGTGGATATCGATTACACGAATATTTCCGGTCTCTCCAAAGAGATCCAGAGCAAGCTCGGTGCGACCCGTCCAGAGACATTGGGCCAGGCCTCGCGTATCCCGGGCGTGACGCCGGCAGCCATTTCGCTGTTGATGATTCATTTGAAAAAACGCGGCGCGGGCCGTCAGTTGGAGCAAAGCGCTTGAGTTCGTTGGTCACTTCGCAACATGCAGAAGAGTTATCCACAGGTGCCCGCCAGCTTGGCGTCACGCTGACAGACACCCAGCACGCGCAACTGCTGGGTTACCTGGCCCTGTTGATCAAATGGAACAAGGCTTACAACCTCACCGCCGTGCGTGATCCGGACGAAATGGTCTCCCGTCACCTGCTCGACAGTCTGAGCGTGATGTCCTTCATCGAAAACGGTCGCTGGCTCGACGTCGGCAGCGGCGGCGGCATGCCTGGCATCCCGTTGGCCATCCTGTTTCCCGAGTCCCAGGTGACTTGCCTGGACAGCAACGGCAAGAAAACCCGCTTTCTGACTCAGGTCAAACTCGAACTCAAACTGGATAACCTGCAAGTTATCCACAGTCGCGTCGAAGCGTTCCAGCCTGCCCAGCCATTCAACGGGATCATTTCCCGTGCGTTCAGCAGCATGGAAAACTTCAGCAACTGGACTCGCCACCTCGGCGATAACGAAACACGCTGGCTGGCAATGAAGGGCGTTCATCCGGCCGATGAGCTGGTAGCATTGCCGGCAGACTTCCACCTCGATAGCGAACACGCCCTGGCCGTACCTGGTTGCCAAGGCCAACGCCATCTGCTGATACTGCGCCGCACGGCATGATTGGGAACACAAGCAAGAATGGCTAAGGTATTCGCGATTGCGAACCAAAAGGGTGGCGTGGGTAAAACCACCACCTGCATCAACCTCGCAGCATCCCTGGTCGCGACCAAGCGCCGGGTGCTGTTGATCGATCTTGATCCACAGGGCAACGCCACCATGGGTAGCGGTGTGGATAAGCATGGCCTGGAAAACTCGGTCTACGACCTGCTGATCGGCGAATGTGATCTGGCCCAGGCCATGCACTTCTCTGAACACGGTGGTTACCAGTTGTTGCCGGCTAACCGCGACCTCACCGCGGCCGAAGTGGTGCTGCTGGAAATGCAGATGAAGGAAAGCCGTCTGCGCAGCGCGCTGGCGCCGATCCGGGAAAACTACGATTACATCCTGATCGACTGCCCGCCGTCGCTGTCGATGCTGACCCTCAACGCACTGGTTGCCGCCGACGGGGTAATTATCCCCATGCAGTGCGAGTACTTCGCACTCGAAGGCTTGAGCGACCTTGTGGATAACATCAAGCGTATCGCCGAACTGCTGAACCCGAACCTCAAGGTCGAAGGCCTGCTGCGTACGATGTACGACCCGCGCCTGAGCCTGATGAACGATGTTTCGGCGCAGCTCAAGGAACACTTCGGCGAACAGCTCTACGACACCGTCATTCCGCGCAACATCCGTCTGGCCGAAGCGCCAAGCTACGGCATGCCGGCGCTGGCGTACGACAAAGCATCGCGAGGCGCCGTTGCCTATCTGGCATTGGCGGGCGAAATGGTTCGTCGTCAACGCAAAAACTCACGCATCGCCGCTGCCCAGGCAACTTAAGGAATCCCCATGGCCGTCAAGAAACGAGGTCTCGGACGTGGACTGGATGCTCTGTTGAGTGGTCCGACTGTCAGCTCGCTGGAAGAACAAGCGGCGCAAGCCGATCAGCGTGAGCTGCAACACCTTCCCCTGGATCTGCTCCAGCGCGGCAAATACCAGCCGCGACGTGACATGGATCCGCAGGCGCTCGAAGAGCTGGCGCAGTCGATCAAGGCCCAGGGCGTCATGCAGCCCATCGTGGTTCGCCCGATCGGCGGTGGCCGTTTTGAAATCATTGCCGGTGAGCGCCGCTGGCGCGCCAGCCAGCAAGCCGGGCAGGAAACCATCCCGGCGATGGTTCGCGACGTACCCGATGAAACCGCGATCGCCATCGCCCTGATCGAGAACATCCAGCGCGAAGACCTGAACCCGATTGAAGAAGCGATGGCCTTGCAGCGTTTGCAGCAGGAGTTCCAGCTGACCCAGCAACAGGTGGCCGAAGCCGTGGGCAAGTCCCGGGTGACCGTGGCTAACCTGCTGCGCCTGATTTCCTTGCCGGAAGTCATCAAGACCATGTTGTCCCACGGTGACCTGGAAATGGGTCATGCCCGTGCTTTGCTCGGTTTGCCGGACAATCAACAGGTTGAAGGGGCGCGACATGTTGTCGCACGCGGGCTGACAGTGCGCCAAACCGAGGCACTCGTTCGCCAGTGGTTGAGTGGCAAACCGGAGCCTGTTGAACCTGCAAAACCGGACCCGGATATCGCCCGCCTCGAACAGCGCCTGGCCGAGCGCCTAGGCTCTGCGGTGCAGATTCGCCACGGTAAGAAGGGTAAAGGGCAGTTAGTGATTGGATATAACTCCCTGGATGAACTACAAGGTGTACTCGCACATATCCGCTGAAACATTTCCACATGTAGCGTGCAGTCGGAAATCACTACCTGACAGTTGAATAGGGGCTGAACCGCCCCTATACTCTGCGCGCATTTTGTCGGCACAAATTATGCCAAGTTATTGAATTTCGGCAGCCGACCATTGGAGAGCAATAGTGATGGAAACCCGCACGCCAAACCGCCTGCCGTTCCATCGCCTGGCAGTTTTTCCGGTGTTAATGGCTCAATTTGTCGTTCTGCTCATTGCCGCTTTGGCGCTCTGGCAACGATATGGAGTCGTTGCCGGGTACTCGGGACTTTGCGGAGGCCTGATAGCCTTGCTTCCCAATGTTTATTTCGCTCACAGGGCATTTCGGTTTTCCGGCGCCCGGGCAGCTCAAGCCATCGTCCGGTCATTTTATGCCGGCGAGGCGGGCAAACTGATTTTGACGGCTGTGCTTTTTGCATTGACGTTCGCAGGTGTGAAGCCATTGGCGCCGCTGGCTGTATTCGGCGTCTTCGTGCTGACCCAACTGGTCAGCTGGTTCGCTCCCCTGCTAATGAGAACAAGACTTTCGAGACCTTAGGGCGTTTGAGGCAACCATGGCAGAAACAACCGCTTCGGGCTATATCCAGCACCACTTGCAGAACCTGACCTTCGGTCAGCACCCTACCGGCGGCTGGGGCTTTGCCCACACCGCAGCAGAAGCCAAGGAAATGGGCTTCTGGGCTTTCCACGTCGATACTCTCGGCTGGTCGATCGCATTGGGTCTGATCTTCGTTCTTCTTTTCCGCATGGCGGCAAAGAAGGCGACTTCCGGTCAGCCTGGTGCTTTGCAGAACTTCGTTGAAGTTTTGGTCGAATTCGTCGATGGCAGCGTGAAAGACAGCTTCCATGGCCGTAGCCCGGTGATTGCACCGCTGGCACTGACCATCTTCGTCTGGGTGTTCCTGATGAACGCCGTCGACCTGGTACCGGTCGACTGGATTCCTCAACTGGCCATCCTGATCTCCGGCGACCACCACATCCCGTTCCGTGCCGTGTCGACCACCGACCCGAACGCGACCCTGGGCATGGCGTTCTCGGTTTTCGCACTGATCATTTTCTATAGCATCAAGGTCAAGGGCCTCGGCGGTTTCATCGGCGAGCTGACCCTGCACCCGTTCGGCAGCAAGAACATCTTCGTTCAAGCCCTGCTGATCCCGGTGAACTTCCTGCTGGAATTCGTGACCCTGATCGCCAAGCCGATCTCCCTGGCTCTGCGTCTGTTCGGCAACATGTACGCCGGCGAGCTGGTCTTCATTCTGATTGCTGTGATGTTCGGCAGCGGTCTGCTCTGGCTCAGCGGCCTGGGCGTTGTTCTGCAGTGGGCGTGGGCTGTGTTCCACATCCTGATCATCACCCTGCAGGCGTTCATCTTCATGATGCTGACCATCGTCTACCTGTCGATGGCACACGAAGAAAACCATTAAGGCCAGTCTCGACTAGTCTGATGTCCTTCCCGGTAAAACGGGAAGGGGCTCTTCACCGGGCCTCTGAAACGATTTGTTTTACCGCTTTAATCTAAAAAACCTAAACCATACGACGTAAAAGTCGGGAGGAAAGATGGAAACTGTAGTTGGTCTAACCGCTATCGCTGTTGCACTGTTGATCGGCCTGGGCGCACTGGGTACCGCAATTGGTTTCGGCCTGCTGGGCGGCAAGTTCCTGGAAGGCGCTGCGCGTCAGCCAGAAATGGTTCCAATGCTGCAAGTTAAAATGTTCATCGTTGCCGGTCTGCTCGACGCCGTAACCATGATCGGTGTTGGTATCGCTCTGTTCTTCACCTTTGCGAACCCGTTCGTTGGTCAAATCGCTGGCTAATTACTCGGATCTTCCGGGTAATTTGGTGTGATGGACAACGTAACTGCGAGGTGTTGGCGTGAACATTAATGCGACCCTGATTGGCCAGTCCGTTGCGTTCCTGATTTTTGTACTGTTCTGCATGAAGTTCGTATGGCCTCCGGTCATCACGGCACTGCACGAACGTCAAAAGAAGATCGCTGATGGTCTGGACGCTGCCAGCCGAGCAGCTCGCGACCTGGAGTTGGCCCAAGAGAAAGCGGGTCAGCAACTGCGCGAAGCGAAAGCTCAGGCAGCTGAAATCATCGAGCAAGCCAAGAAACGCGGTACCCAGATTGTCGACGAAGCCCGTGAACAGGCTCGCGTCGAAGCTGACCGTGTGAAGGCTCAGGCTCAGGCCGAGATCGAACAGGAACTGAACAGCGTCAAAGACGCGCTGCGCGCCCAAGTGGGTAGCCTGGCCGTTGGCGGTGCTTCGAAGATCCTGGGCAAGGCAATCGATCAAAACGCGCACGCAGAGCTGGTTAACCAACTGGCTGCTGAAATCTAAGCGAGGGCGATCATGGCAGAACTGACCACGTTGGCCCGACCTTACGCTAAGGCGGCCTTCGAGCACGCTCAGGCCCACCAGCAACTGGCCAATTGGTCAGCCATGCTCGGCCTGGCTGCAGCGGTGTCGGAAGACGACACCATGCAGCGCGTGCTCAAGGCCCCGCGACTGACGAGCGCAGAAAAGGCCGCCACGTTCATTGACGTGTGCGGCGACAAGTTCGATGCCAAGGCACAGAATTTCATTCACGTTGTTGCCGAAAACGAGCGCCTCCTGCTTCTGCCGGAGATCGCCGCCCTGTTCGACCTGTACAAGGCCGAGCAAGAGAAATCGGTAGACGTGGAAGTGACCAGTGCCTACGCATTGAACCAAGAACAGCAAGACAAACTCGCCAAGGTTCTCAGTGCACGACTCAACCGGGAAGTGCGCCTGCAAGTCGAGGAAGATTCATCCCTTATTGGGGGTGTTGTCATCCGCGCCGGCGACCTGGTTATCGATGGCTCGATTCGCGGCAAAATCGCGAAACTTGCCGAAGCATTGAAATCTTGAGTTTGAAGGGGCAGCAGAGCAATGCAGCAACTCAATCCTTCCGAAATAAGTGAAATTATCAAGGGCCGCATCGACAAGCTCGATGTGACCTCCCAAGCCCGTAACGAAGGCACTGTCGTCAGCGTATCTGACGGTATCGTGCGGATTCACGGTCTGGCCGACGTAATGTCCGGCGAGATGATCGAGTTTCCGGGCGGCGTCTACGGTATGGCCCTCAACCTGGAGCAAGACTCCGTAGGTGCCGTTATCCTGGGCGCATACCAGTCTCTGGCTGAAGGCATGAGCGCCAAGTGCACTGGCCGCATCCTGGAAGTTCCGGTTGGTAAGGAACTGCTGGGTCGCGTAGTCGACGCACTGGGTAACCCGGTTGACGGCAAAGGTCCGCTGGGCAACACCCAGACCGACGCGGTCGAGAAGGTTGCTCCAGGCGTGATCTGGCGTAAGTCGGTAGACCAGCCTGTACAGACTGGCTACAAGGCTGTCGATGCCATGATCCCTGTCGGCCGTGGCCAGCGTGAGCTGATCATCGGTGACCGTCAGATCGGTAAAACCGCTCTGGCGATCGACGCGATCATCAACCAGAAAGACAGCGGCATTTTCTGCGTCTACGTAGCCATCGGTCAGAAACAATCGACCATCGCCAACGTGGTTCGCAAACTGGAAGAAAACGGCGCACTGAAAAACACGATCATCGTGGCTGCAAGTGCTTCGGAATCTCCTGCGCTGCAATACCTGGCACCGTACGCCGGTTGCACCATGGGTGAATTCTTCCGCGACCGCGGTGAAGACGCGCTGATCGTTTATGACGATCTGTCCAAGCAGGCAGTGGCTTACCGCCAGATCTCCCTGCTGCTGCGCCGTCCACCAGGCCGTGAAGCTTACCCAGGCGACGTGTTCTATCTCCACTCCCGTCTGCTGGAGCGCGCATCCCGCGTTTCGGAAGAGTACGTAGAGAAGTTCACCAACGGCGCAGTGACCGGCAAAACCGGTTCCCTGACCGCACTGCCGATCATCGAAACCCAGGCTGGCGACGTTTCCGCGTTCGTTCCGACCAACGTGATTTCCATCACCGACGGTCAGATCTTCCTGGAATCGGCCATGTTCAACTCGGGCATCCGTCCTGCTGTGAACGCCGGTGTTTCGGTATCCCGTGTGGGTGGTGCCGCTCAGACCAAGATCATCAAGAAGCTGTCCGGTGGTATCCGTACCGCTCTGGCTCAGTACCGTGAACTGGCGGCATTCGCCCAGTTCGCTTCTGACCTGGACGAAGCGACCCGTAAGCAACTTGAGCATGGTCAGCGCGTTACCGAGCTGATGAAGCAGAAGCAATACGCGCCAATGTCGATCGCCGACATGTCGCTGTCGCTGTATGCCGCTGAGCGTGGGTTCCTGACTGACGTTGAAATCACCAAAGTCGGCAGCTTCGAACAAGCGCTGATTGCTTACTTCAACCGCGATCACGCCGAATTGATGGCGAAGATCAACGTGAAGGGTGACTTCAATGACGAAATCGATGGCGGCCTGAAAGCCGGTATCGAGAAGTTCAAGGCCACCCAAACCTGGTAAGCCGCAGCGGGAGCCTAGCGGCTCCCGCTTGCTAACCTGATAGGTGTTACATGGCAGGCGCAAAAGAGATTCGCAGTAAGATTGCGAGCATCAAAAGCACGCAAAAGATTACCAGCGCCATGGAAAAAGTGGCGGTCAGCAAAATGCGCAAGGCACAAATGCGCATGGCTGCTAGCCGTCCTTATGCGGAGCGCATCCGCCAGGTTATTGGCCATCTGGCCAACGCTAACCCGGAATATCGCCACCCGTTCATGATCGACCGTGAAGTAAAGCGCGTTGGTTATGTCGTCGTGAGCAGTGACCGTGGTCTGTGTGGTGGCTTGAACACCAACCTGTTCAAGGCTTTGGTCAAGGACATGGCGGTAAACCGCGAAAACGGCGTCGAGATCGATCTGTGTGTAGTTGGTAGCAAGGGTGCGGCATTCTTCCGCAACTTCGGCGGTAACGTCGTTGCAGCTATCAGCCACCTGGGTGAAGAGCCGTCGATCAATGACCTGATCGGCAGCGTCAAGGTGATGCTGGATGCTTATCTGGAAGGCCGTATTGACCGCCTGTCCGTGGTGTCCAACAAGTTCATCAACACCATGACACAACAGCCAACCGTGGAGCAGTTGATTCCACTGGTGGCAACCCCGGATCAAGAACTCAAGCACCACTGGGACTATCTCTACGAACCGGATGCCAAGGAGCTGCTCGACGGCTTGATGGTCCGTTACGTGGAGTCGCAGGTCTACCAGGCGGTGGTCGAGAACAACGCGGCTGAACAAGCTGCGCGGATGATCGCGATGAAAAACGCTACCGACAACGCCGGTGATTTGATCAGCGATTTGCAGCTGGTCTACAACAAGGCGCGTCAGGCTGCGATCACCCAAGAGATCTCGGAAATCGTCGGCGGCGCTGCCGCGGTTTAACGGTTCAAATATTCAGAGGATCCAGCTATGAGTAGCGGACGTATCGTTCAAATCATCGGCGCCGTTATCGACGTGGAATTTCCACGCGACAGCGTACCGAGCATCTACAACGCGCTGAAAGTACAAGGCGCGGACACTACCCTGGAAGTTCAGCAGCAGCTGGGCGACGGCGTAGTTCGTACCATTGCGATGGGTTCCACCGAAGGCTTGAAGCGCGGTCTGGACGTAATCGACTCTGGCGCTGCCATCTCCGTACCGGTCGGTAAAGCGACCCTGGGCCGGATCATGGACGTACTGGGCAACCCGATTGACGAAGCTGGTCCGATCGACACCGAAGAGCGCTGGGGCATTCACCGTCCTGCGCCATCCTTCGCTGAACAAGCGGGCGGCAACGACCTGCTGGAAACCGGTATCAAGGTTATCGACTTGGTTTGCCCGTTCGCCAAGGGCGGTAAAGTCGGTCTGTTCGGTGGTGCCGGTGTAGGCAAGACCGTAAACATGATGGAACTGATCCGTAACATCGCCATCGAGCACAGCGGTTATTCCGTGTTCGCCGGTGTGGGTGAGCGTACTCGTGAGGGTAACGACTTCTACCACGAGATGAAGGACTCCAACGTTCTGGACAAAGTGGCACTGGTTTACGGTCAGATGAACGAGCCGCCGGGAAACCGTCTGCGCGTAGCCCTGACCGGCCTGACCATGGCCGAGAAGTTCCGTGACGAAGGTAACGACGTTCTGCTGTTCGTCGACAACATCTATCGTTACACCCTGGCCGGTACCGAAGTATCCGCACTGCTGGGCCGTATGCCTTCTGCAGTAGGTTACCAGCCGACCCTGGCTGAAGAGATGGGCGTGCTGCAAGAGCGCATCACTTCGACCAAGCAAGGTTCGATTACTTCGATCCAGGCCGTATACGTACCAGCGGACGACTTGACCGACCCGTCGCCAGCGACCACGTTTGCCCACTTGGACGCCACCGTCGTTCTGTCCCGTGACATCGCTTCCCTGGGTATCTACCCGGCGGTAGACCCACTGGACTCGACTTCGCGTCAGCTGGACCCGAACGTGATCGGCAACGACCACTACGAAACCGCTCGCGGTGTTCAGTACGTGCTGCAGCGTTACAAAGAACTGAAGGACATCATTGCGATCCTGGGTATGGACGAGCTGTCGGAAGCCGACAAGCAGTTGGTAAACCGTGCTCGTAAGATCCAGCGCTTCTTGTCGCAGCCGTTCTTCGTGGCTGAAGTCTTCACCGGTGCATCGGGTAAATACGTTTCCCTGAAAGACACCATTGCTGGCTTCAAAGGCATCCTCAACGGTGACTACGACCACCTGCCAGAACAAGCGTTCTACATGGTTGGCGGCATCGAAGAAGCGATCGAGAAAGCCAAGAAACTGTAATCCCGGCGCCCGGCAACGGGCGCTAATTTAGGTTGAGGCAATCAGATGGCTATGACAGTCCATTGCGATATCGTCAGCGCGGAAGGAGAAATCTTTTCCGGTCTGGTCGAGATGGTGATTGCGCACGGTGCACTGGGTGATCTTGGTATCGCCCTGGGTCACGCGCCGCTGATCACTAATCTGAAGCCAGGTCCGATCCGCCTGGTCAAGCAGGGCGGGGAAGAGGAGGTGTATTACATCTCCGGTGGCTTCCTCGAGGTTCAGCCGAACATGGTCAAGGTTCTTGCCGACACCGTGCAACGTGCTGCCGACCTGGACGAAGCCGCAGCTTTGGAAGCCGTTAAGGCTGCCGAGAAAGCCTTGCATGAGCGAGGCGCGGAATTCGATTACGGTTCTGCTGCCGCACGTCTGGCCGAGGCCGCAGCTCAGCTGCGCACCGTCCAGCAGATCCGCAAGAAGTTCGGCCACTAAGGCGGCACTTGTTGTGTGATTGATTAAAAAGGGTAGCCTCGGCTACCCTTTTTTCTTTTCCGACTTTTAAAACCTGGTCGCAGCCGCTGACCACCCAGGATTGGTAGCCAGTCATGTCTCTCGAAATCGTTATTCTTGCTGCTGGCCAAGGCACGCGTATGCGTTCCGCTTTGCCGAAAGTCCTGCACCCGATTGCTGGTAACTCCATGCTCGGTCATGTTATCCACAGCGCCCGGCAACTTGATCCACAGCGCATTCACGTGGTGATCGGTCATGGTGCCGATGCCGTGCGCGAACGCCTGGCGGCGGATGACCTGAACTTCGTCCTGCAGGACAAACAGCTGGGTACCGGTCACGCCGTTGCTCAGGCAGTGCCGTTCATTCAGTCCGACACCGTGCTGGTGCTCTACGGCGATGTGCCATTGATCGAAGTCGAAACCCTGAAACGCCTGCTCACGCAGGTGGGGCCGCAGCAGTTGGGCTTGCTGACCGTCGAACTGGATGACCCGACCGGTTACGGCCGCATTGTTCGTGATGCCGCCGGCAACGTTGCGGCTATCGTCGAACAAAAAGACGCCAATGACGCCGAACGTCTGATTACAGAAGGTAATACCGGCATTCTGGCGCTGCCTTTTGCCCGTCTTGGCGACTGGATGAGCCGACTCTCCAACAATAACGCCCAAGGCGAGTACTACCTGACCGACATCATTGCCATGGCAGTGAGCGATGGTCTGGTGGTGGCCACCGAGCAGCCGCACGACGCCATGGAAGTGCAGGGCGCCAACGACCGCAAGCAGCTTTCCGAACTGGAGCGGCATTATCAATTGCGCGCCGGTCGTCGTTTGATGGCTCAAGGTGTGACGCTGCGCGACCCGGCTCGTTTCGACATTCGTGGTGAAGTCACGGTCGGGCGCGACGTACTCATCGACATCAACGTGATTCTCGAAGGCAAGGTGGTCATTGAAGATGACGTGGTGATCGGCCCGAACTGCGTGATCAAGGACAGCACCCTGCGCAAAGGCGTGGTCATCAAGGCCAACAGCCATATCGAAGGTGCCGTTCTGGGTGAAGGCAGCGATGCCGGCCCGTTCGCCCGTTTGCGCCCAGGTACCGTGCTGGAAGCCCGCGCACATGTGGGTAACTTCGTCGAACTGAAAAACGCCCACATGGGCGAAGGCGCCAAGGCCGGTCACCTGGCTTACCTGGGCGATGCCGAAGTGGGCGCGCGCACCAACATCGGTGCCGGCACCATTACCTGCAACTACGACGGCGCGAACAAGTGGAAAACCGTGCTGGGCGAAGATGTGTTCATAGGTTCCAACAACTCGTTGGTAGCGCCTGTGGATATCTCGGATGGCGCGACCACGGCGGCCGGTTCGACCATTACCTCGGCTGTGGATAAATCCCAGTTGGCGATTGGTCGTGCTCGCCAGAAGAACATCGATGGCTGGAAGCGGCCGGAGAAGATCAAGAAGAGCTGAGTTATCCACAACCCCAATTGTAGGAGCGAGCTTGCTCGCGATGGACGTCAACGATGACGAGGTTAGTCTGAATAAAAGCAGCGCCCTTAAGTCCATCGCGAGCGAGCTCGTTCCTACAGGTTATCCACAACTCTTTTTATCGCATGGTGCTTGACGAAGTTTCGCTTATAGGTTTTGATTGCTTTCACTATCTTTCGAAACGAAACTTACCAGCTCATGTCGAAGCGCAACACACCCCAGCGTCGTCACAACATTCTCGCCTTGCTCAACGAGCAGGGCGAAGTCAGTGTTGATGAGTTGGCCAAGCACTTCGAAACTTCAGAAGTTACGATTCGCAAGGATCTGGCGGCACTTGAAAGCAATGGTCTGTTGCTGCGTCGTTACGGCGGGGCGATCACCATGCCTCAGGAACTGGTGGCCGATCTTGGTCAGCCGGTTTCCAAGTACAAACAAGCCATCGCCCGCGCCGCCGTCACGCGGATTCGCGAGCATGCGCGCATCATTATCGACAGTGGCAGTACCACCGCCTCGATGATCCCGGAGCTCGGACAGCAACCGGGCCTGGTGGTGATGACCAACTCGTTGCATGTCGCCAACGCCTTGAGCGAACTTGAGCACGAACCGGTGCTGTTGATGACCGGCGGCACCTGGGACCCGCATTCCGAGTCCTTTCAGGGGCAGGTTGCCGAGCAGGTACTACGCTCCTACGATTTCGACCAGTTGTTCATCGGCGCCGATGGCATCGATCTGGTCCGCGGTACCACCACCTTCAATGAACTGCTCGGATTGAGCCGGGTCATGGCCGAAGTCGCCCGCGAAGTGGTCGTGATGGTGGAGGCCGACAAGATCGGCCGCAAGATTCCCAACCTGGAGCTGCCCTGGAGCAGCGTCCATACCCTTATTACCGATGAACGCTTGCCGCTTGAGGCTCGCGATCAGATTCAGGCGCGCGGTATCACTTTGATTTGCGCGGCTGTCAGTCAGGAGAAATAGCATGTGTGGAATTGTCGGCGCAGTCGCAGAACGTAACATCACCGCCATCCTCGTCGAAGGCCTGAAACGTCTCGAATACCGTGGGTATGACAGCGCTGGCGTGGCGGTCTACACCAACGATGAAAAACTCGAGCGCCTGCGTCGTCCGGGCAAGGTCAGTGAGCTGGAACAGGCATTGGCAGCCGCGCCGCTGGTTGGTCGTCTGGGTATCGCCCACACGCGCTGGGCCACCCATGGTGCGCCGTGCGAGCGCAACGCCCACCCGCATTTTTCCGGTGACCTGGCAGTGGTGCACAACGGCATCATCGAAAACCACGAAGCCCTGCGTGAACAACTCAAGGCCCTCGGTTACGTGTTCACCTCGGACACCGACACCGAAGTCATTGCGCACCTGCTGAACCACAAACTCAAGGATCTGCGCGATCTGACCGTGGCCCTCAAGGCGACCGTCAAAGAGTTGCACGGTGCCTACGGCCTGGCGGTGATCAGCATGCAGCAACCGGATCGCCTGGTTGCGGCGCGCAGCGGCAGCCCGCTGGTGATCGGCCTGGGCCTGGGGGAAAACTTCCTGGCGTCCGACCAGTTGGCCCTGCGCCAGGTCACCGACCGCTTCATGTACCTGGAAGAAGGCGATATCGCCGAAATCCGCCGCGACAGCGTGCAGATCTGGGACGTTAACGGTCAGTCTGTCGTGCGTGAAGCGGTGCAGTACCGCGACGGCGCCGAAGCCGCTGAGAAAGGCGAGTTCCGCCATTTCATGCTCAAGGAAATCCACGAGCAACCGTCCGTGGTGCAGCGCACCCTGGAAGGCCGCCTGAGCCAGAACCAGGTATTGGTACAGGCATTCGGCCCACAGGCGGCCGAGCTGTTCGCCAAAGTGCGTAACGTACAGATCGTTGCGTGTGGCACCAGTTACCACGCCGGCATGGTTGCGCGTTACTGGCTCGAAGAGCTGGCCGGTATTCCGTGCCAGGTCGAAGTCGCCAGCGAATTCCGCTACCGCAAGGTGGTGGTGCAGCCAAACACCCTGTTCGTGACCATTTCCCAGTCCGGTGAAACCGCCGACACCCTGGCTGCGCTACGCAACGCCAAGGAACTGGGCTTCCTCGCCAGCCTGGCGATCTGCAACGTCGGCATCAGCTCGCTGGTGCGTGAATCCGATCTGACCCTGTTGACCCAGGCCGGTCGCGAAATCGGTGTGGCATCGACCAAAGCTTTCACCACGCAGTTGGTTGGCCTGTTGTTGCTGACGCTTTCCCTGGGTCAGGTTCATGGCTCTCTGGCAAAAGGCGTCGAAGCGACGCTGGTCGAAGAACTGCGTCGTTTGCCAACCCGTCTGGGCGAAGCGCTGGCCATGGACAGCACCGTGGAAAAAATCTCCGAGCTGTTCGCCGAGAAAAACCACACGCTGTTCCTCGGCCGTGGTGCGCAGTTCCCGGTGGCGATGGAAGGGGCGCTCAAGCTCAAGGAAATCTCCTACATCCACGCTGAAGCCTATCCGGCCGGCGAGCTGAAACACGGCCCGTTGGCGCTTGTGGATAACGACATGCCAGTGGTGACCGTGGCGCCGAACAACGAACTGCTGGAGAAGTTGAAGTCCAACCTTCAGGAAGTCCGCGCCCGCGGTGGCCAGTTGATCGTCTTCGCTGACGAGAAGGCCGGCATGACCAACGGTGAAGGCACCCACGTGGTGCACATGCCGCACATCCACGACATCCTGTCGCCGATTCTCTACACCATCCCGCTGCAGCTGCTGTCGTACTACGTTGCCGTACTCAAAGGCACCGACGTTGACCAGCCGCGCAACCTGGCGAAGTCGGTCACCGTGGAATAAGTTATCCACAATGAAAAACCCCCTTCTCAGGGGGTTTTTCTTTTTCTAGGTGGAAGTAATGCGCCGTTGCCGTCGCGTGTCGAGCAGATGGACCATGGCGCAAGCGTACAAGGTCACCAGAATGAACAGGCCCATGCGGATGGCGAAGGCGGTGTAGACATCCTTGCCCGCAGCACTGTCCTGTACCGATTGGCCGAGCAGGATGATCAGGGTGGCCAGGCTGTTGAGCCAGAACCCTGGCGGCTGCCGGGTCCGGGCCAGGCCGTAGAGTTTCCTGGCCACCAGCAAACCGAACAGCAGCATCCACAGAAAAAACATCCACAGGTTGACGAACAGGCTCAGCGCGCACCAGAAAACAATCGCCATCAGGCCACCGAGCAAGGTCGAGCCGAGTAATTCCTGGCCGGCGGTGCGGGCGCTGGTGGCGCAGCTTTGTTGGCCGAGGCTGACGGCTTTCATGATGATCGGCAGGTAGCTGGCCGGGTCGACCATGGCCAGCAGGAAAGTCGGCAGCACCACCAGTGTGGCACGCAGCGCCAGCCAACCGCTTTCGGTTGGAGAAAGGCTCGGGCCGGGTTTGGCCGCGGGGGCGCTGGCGGGGTCGGGAAACAGCCAATGACTGATGGTCAGCGTCGTGACGGCCAGGAACAGGCCCTTGACCAGGGCCACGATCACCTCAAGCGCCAAGGCGAATTCAGCGGTTCCGGCCGCACTGATCAAGGTCAGGCCCACCACCAGGAAAGTCGCCACCAGCGGGTTGCCGCCACGCAGGCCATAACCGAAGGCCAGGAACAGGCATAGCCCTACCAGCAGCACACCACTGAGCGGGTAGTAACGCAGCAGGGGAATGAGCAGCAGGCCGGTCCCGGTGGTCAGCATAAGGATCAGGATCAGACCCAGGCTGGCCTTGAACGGTAACGGTCGGTTCATCGCTGCCAGCATCATCAACGCCAGCATCGGCGCGAGGAACGGTATAGGCAAGGCCAGACCGAAGCTCGCTGCCAGACACAGCGCCGTACCGAAACCAAGGCGCAAGGCGCGTTGAACGCGGGCCGGGCGCTCAGTACGCATAGGACATCCAGCTCATCAGGCGCAGGAACAGGCGACCCGGAATATTCAGCAGGTTACCTTCACTCGGGAACGCCATGACTTCGGCCTGGCCGCCGGCACGGATGCTCTGCGGACTGCTCAGCTCACCCGGTTCGAACTCGATGATGACCGGAAATCGCTGGGCAGGGCGTAGCCAATCGCGGCTGTTCTCCACTTTCGGCAGGCTGCCCGGCTGGGTGCTCTGACCGACTTCGACGCCATAGCCGACGCTGCGCACATGGCCTTTGAAAACTTTCCCCGGCAGCGCGTCGAGGACGATGGACACCGGCGTCCCGGGCTGGACACTTCCCAGGTTGTTTTCGGTCATGTCGGCGCTGATCCAGACATCGTGGATGGCGATCAGGGTCATTACCGGCGCACCGGCGGCGGCGAACTGGCCGACATCGGTGCGCAAATCGGTGATCAGGCCGGCCGAGCGCGCGTGGACTTTCGTGTTGCTCAAGTCCAGCTCGGCTTTTTCAAGGTTGCTGGCGGCACTGAGCAACTGGGCGTTCTCTGCTTCATTGCCACCCTGTTGTTCGCGTGCACGTTGCACCTCGGCCTTGGCTGCGGCGACCTGGCTGATGGACTCTTCCAGGGTAGCGCGGGATATTTCCAGGCGTCGCAGCGAGATGGTGCCAGGGTCTTCGCGGTAAAGGCGTTCGAGCCGCTGGATGTCTTGGCGCGCCTTGAGCTCATTGGCTTGGGACGCGCGCAGGGACGCTTGCTTGGAGTCAATGCCGGCGGTGTTGGCGCCCACCTGGCGACGGGTCGATTCAAGGTCGGCGCGGGCACGATCGACGGCGATCCGGTACTGCTCCGGATTGACCTCAAACAGCAATTCACCGGCCTTGACGTCCTGGTTGTTGCGCACGTGCACCTGGGTCACACGACCGGAAACCTCAGCCGCCACTGGCACAATAAAGGCCTGTACCCGTGCCTGTTGCGTGTAGGGGGTGTAACGGTCGGCCATCAGGTACCAGACCAGGCTCAGGATGATCAGCAATATCACCCAGTTGATCGCTTTTTTGGCCGGATCGGCGGCGGGTGCCGGGGCTTTCTCGTCGACCGGTTGTTGACTGTCACTCATGGGCACTTTCCTTCGGTTCGTCGAGCAGATCGCCCCAATCGGTTCGTTGTTGCATCTGTTTGCGGGTGGCCGGGTCGATCATCGGCTGGTCGCTGTACCAGCCACCGCCCAGGGCCTTGTACAGGGCGATCAAGCTGTTGACGGCGGTGCCACGGTTGACCAGGTAGATATCCTGTTGGGCAAACAGGGCGCGCTGGGCATCGAGGACGCGCTGGAAGTCCGAATAGCCTTCGCGGTATTGGGCATTGGCCAGGGTCACCGAACGTTCGGCGGCCACCGATGCATCGCTGAGGATCCGGTCGCGCTCCAGTGCCTTGATCAAGCCGGTCGCGGCGTCGTCAGCCTCGCGTGCCGCCTGGCGCACGCTGTCCTGGTAGATAACGATCAACTGCTGCAAGCGTGCATCCTGCACGCGAACGTTGTTGGTGATCCGGCCATGGTCGAAGATGTCCCAGCGCAGGCTGGGGCCAGCCACCAGGTCGAGGGTATTGGACGCTCCGTTGAGCGAGCTGGCGGACCAGACGATGCTGCCCAGCAGGCTGATGGACGGGTACAGGTCGGTCTCGGCCACGCCGATCAACGCTGATTGCGCCGCCACTTGCAGCTCGGCAGCGCGAACATCAGGACGCCGCACCAGCAGGTTGGCCGGCACATCCTGCAGGACCGCGGTATCGAGCAGCGGCACCACGCCGGTGTTGCGATCCAGGTCAGGGATCGAGCCGGGTGGCTGGCCGATCAGGGTGGACAACGCGTTACGCAGACTCGCCACCTGACTCTCGAAATCCGGAATGGTGCTCAGGGTGCCCAGGTACTGGGTCTTGGCCTGTTGCAGATCGAGTTCGGCTTCGGCCCCGCTTTTGAACAGGCGCTCGGTGATCTCGTAGCTGCGTTTTTGCAGTTTGGCGTTACTGCGGGCGATCTGCAGGCGCGCCTCGGCGGTGCGCAGGGCGTAGTAGGTTTGCGCCAGTTGCGCGTGCAACAGCACCAGGACATTTTCGTAGTTGGCCTGGGCGGCAAACCAGGACGCGTCGGCTGACTCGATGGCTCGGCTGAAACGCCCCCAGAAATCCAGCTCCCAACCGATATCGAAACCGGCACTGTATTGCCAGAAATGCGTGTCCTGAGGGTTGGCCCCGCCCGATTGCCGACGGTTCACGTACAGGCTGTCGGCGCTGGCCTGCTGCAATTGCGGGTAGCGCCCACTCAGGGCAATGCCCAATTGTGCGCGGGACTCCATGACCCGCAGGCCAGCGACCTGCAGGTCGGCGTTGTGGGCATCGGCTTGGGCAATCAAGTGGTCCAGGACCGGGTCGTCGAACACATGCCACCATTGGCGGCTATCCGGTTGTGCGCGTTTTTGCCCGGCGATTTCCAGGGCCGGGCTGTTCCAGTGTTCGACCCAGGGCTGGGCCGGAGACTGGAAATCCGGACCCAATTGCACGCACCCCCCCAGGACGGCGGTCCCACAGATCAGCAGCCGGCTGATGCGAGCAGGGCATGGCATCAAGCGCAAACTCCTCAGAGGGGACGCTGCTCGTTCTTTGCCTCGATTTGCGGTGTTTCGTTCAATGCCTCGATCAGAGGGGGCTCGTTCTGTACCTCGGCAGACGGTTGGTCCTGGACCCATTGCCAGAACAGTTGGTAGCCCACCGCCAGCGCTACCGGCCCGATGAACAAACCAATGAAGCCGCCGCTCACCATGCCGCCCAGGGCGCCGATGAGAATCACCGGCATCGGGACATCGACGCCACGACCCAGCATCAATGGCTTGAGGACGTTGTCGGCCATCCCGGCAATCAGGCTGTAGATGCAAAACACGATGGTGGCCAGGCTGGTCCCTTCAGTGGCGAAGACATAGGCGATCACCGGAAGGGTCACCAGCAGCACTGGCAATTGCATGATCCCCATCAGCAGCGCAACCATCGCCAGCAGGCCGGCACCGGGGACGCCCATGAGCACGAAGCCCACACCTACCAGCAGCATCTGGATAAACGCGATGCCCACCACGCCTTGGGCGACCGCGCGGATGGTTGCCGTGCACAACTCGGTAATGCGTGGGCCGCGCTCAGGACCGGAAAGGCGCGAGGTGATGGCCAGTGCGCTTCTTTCGCCGTTTTCGCCATAGGCCATGAGCACACCGGCAATGATCAGTGCACCGATGAACAACAGGAAGCCCACGCCAACGTCGGCCATTTTGCCCAACAAGGTCAGGCCGACGGACTTGATATACGGCATCAGCTTCATCAGCACGCTGCTCATGTCGGTGGCGGCTTGCATCCAGTAGCCATAGAGCGGCTTGCCAATGAGTGGCAGGGAAGCGATTTTTTCGCTGGGCAGCGGAATCTGCAGCGTATCGGACTTGAGGATTGCCAGCGCGCCCTGTACCGACTCACTGATCGAGGTGCCCAGCAGGTAGATCGGCACCATCAGCAGGGCCAGGGCGACCACCACGATAAGCGTGGCGGCATGCCCGTCCTTGTTGACCAGCTTGCGCTTGATGAGTGCATGCAGCGGATACAGGGTAATGGCCAGTATCATCGCCCAGAGCATGAGGTTGAGGAATGGGTGGAAGATCTGGAAGCAGAACAACACCAGCACGGTAATCAGCCCGGCGCGTATCAGTACATCGAGCAGACCACCGGACAGTGCTCTTGCGGAAATGTTTGTGCGCAACATTTTCGAACTCCTTTCGGTGTCACCAGGTTAGCCAGCCAGTTGAAGTTCACTTTTCCCACTCAATGAATTCTGGAAGCTGCATCGGTGGGCAACTGTCCAGGCGCCAGTAACTAACGCCTTATTTCATATAGGGAAAATTCAACGAGGTACCTACCAAGACTAAATAGGTAACAAGATGGTTTGTAGTATAGGAGCAGTCGTATATTCCGCCTGTTTACACAGGCTGGAACACTGCTGCAGTGGATGGCGACCGCTGTCGAGTCAATGCCTGAAAACGAATGAAAAGCCGAGCCAATGGCGTTTTCTCCAGGTCAGGCACTAGCCGTTGCAGCGGGCGGCTGCGGATAATTGCGAACAGCCGCACCCGTCGCAAGAAAATAATCCTCAATAATTATCAATATCCCCAACTATGTTGTTGAACGCCTGTACTTAACATTCGGGCCTTCGGTTGTGATTTATCTCTCTGAAATGAGGACATGCCCATGGACCGCTTCCAGGAAATGCAGGTCTTCGCTGCCGTCGCCCAGGAACAGGGTTTTTCGGCGGCGGCGCGGCGTCTGGGTCTGTCGGCGGCCAGTGTCACCCGAGCGGTGGCGGCGTTGGAGACGCGCATTGGCACGCAACTGCTTACACGTACGACGCGCAGTGTGTATTTGACTGAGGCCGGCCAGCGATATCTGGAGGACTGTCGCAGAATCCTCGCCGAGGTGCAGGAAGCCGAGGACTCGGCAGCGGGCAGCCACATCCATCCTCGTGGACAACTGACCATCACCGCTCCGGTTTTGTTTGGCGAGCTGTTTGTCACGCCGCTGATGGTGAACTACCTGACGCAATTCCCTGAAGTCTGCATCAACGCGTTGCTGGTGGACCGGGTGGTGAGCGTGGTCGAGGAGGGCGTCGATGTGGCCATCCGCATTGGCGAACTCCCAGACAGCAATCAGCATGCGATCCGCGTGGGTGACGTGCGGCGGGTGATCTGCGCATCGCCACGGTTTCTCGCCAGCCATGGCCGGCCCAGGCATCCACAGGAGCTGGCCCAGGCGCCGATCATTGCGACATCGGCCATAGGCCAACTGCGGAGTTGGCCATTCATTGAAGACGGTGAAACCTTGAGCGTACGGGCTGAACCGCGGCTGGTGGTGACGGCGAATCAGGCGGCCATCACGGCGGCCAGTTTGGGATTGGGTTTCACGCGGGTGCTGTCTTATCAAGTCGCGAGCAAGGTGGCTGCCGGAGAGCTGGAAATCATTCTGGCGGACTTCGAACTGCCGCCGTTACCCATCCATGTGGTCTATCAAGGTGGACGTAAAGCACCGGCCCGGGTGCGCAGTTTTGTTGATTTCGCGGTGAACACGCTGCGTGAGCATCCGGCGCTCAAACGATGAGTTATTTCACCCGGTGAAATAATGGATTGCGTTTGCTGGTGATTCTGTTGTTTTGGTCGAGGGTAGAAGATACGTCCCATCTTTCCCCGAACAGCACCACTCACCCGAGGTGTCGACCATGCAAGCGATCAAACTCTACAACTTCCCACGTTCCGGCCACGCTCATCGTGTGGAGTTGATGCTGTCCCTGCTGAAATTGCCGACCGAACTGATCTTCGTTGACCTCGCCAAGGGCGAACACAAGCAACCGGCGTTCCTGGCGCTCAATGCATTCGGCCAGGTGCCGGTGATCGATGATCAGGGCGTGGTGTTGGCGGACTCGAATGCGATTCTGGTTTACCTGGCGCAAAAGTACGGCAACGGTCGCTGGCTGCCAGCCGATCCGGTGGGTGCCGCCAAGGTCCAGCGCTGGTTGTCGGTGGCTGCCGGTCCGATTGCCTTCGGTCCTGCCCGGGCGAGATTGATTACTGTGTTCGGCGCGCCCTACAACGCAGAAGAAGTGATTGCCTACGCCCACACCGTGCTCAAGGTGATCGATCACGAACTGGCCAATACGCCGTATCTGGCTGGCAGCGAGCCGACGGTGGCCGACGTCGCGGCCTACAGCTACATCGCCCATGCGCCCGAGGGCAATGTGTCGCTGGACGGGTACGCCAACATTCGCGCCTGGCTGGCCCGCATCGAAGCCTTGCCGGGTTTTGTCGGCATGCCACGCACCATTGCCGGCCTGCAAAAAACTGCCTGATGCCAGCGGCCCGGAGTTGCCGGGCCGCCCCGTTCTGCGCCAGTGGCGCAGGGGAGAATCCGTATGGACCGTTCACCCTGGCATGCCGGCGAGAAACAATTGCAGGCGCATGTAGGCGTTGCCGAACGAATGGAGGTGTTTGGTCGTAAGGTGATTCGTAGCGAAATGCCGGACCAGCACCGCACGTTCTATCAGCAATTGCCGTTCATGCTGTACGGAGCGGTGGATGCCGACGGTCATCCCTGGGCCAGTATCCTTGAAGGCCAGCCCGGTTTCGCTCACTCGCCAGAACCGGGCCTGCTGCAATTTCGCAGCCTGCCTGCCCATGATGATCCAGCGCAGTTGAGCGACGGCTCGGCGATCGGCCTGTTGGGCATCGAACTGCATACCCGCCGTCGCAACCGCATCAATGGGCATGTCCGCGCCATGACAACCGGCGGTTTCGCGGTGACGGTGGATCAGTCCTTCGGCAATTGCCCGCAATACATTCAGTTGCGCCAGTTTCACTCGGTGCCACTGGCCGACCCTTCGACGCGAGTCGCGCAACATTTCAGCGAACTGGACGACGCGGCCAAGGCCATGATCGCCGAAGCGGACACGTTCTTCGTTGCCAGTTATGTGGACGTCGATGGCGAACGCTCGGTGGATGTGTCGCACCGTGGTGGCCAGACCGGTTTCGTACGGGTGGAAGGCAATCGCCTGACCATCCCGGACTTCGCCGGTAACCTGCACTTCAACACCCTGGGCAATCTGCTGCTCAATCCCCGGGCCGGGTTGTTGTTCATCGACTTCAATACCGGTGATTTGCTGCAGCTCAGCGGGCGGACCGAAATCATCCTGGAGGGCCCGCAGGTCGAGGCGTTCCAAGGGGCCGAGCGCCTGTGGAACATCGATATCGAGCAAGTCGTACGGCGCCCGGCTGCCCTGGCGTTGCGCTGGCGCTTCGACGGCGTATCACCCACCAGTTTGCTCACGGGCACATGGGAGCAGGCCACCGCGCGTTTGCAGGCCAAGGCCCTGGGCGATCAATGGCGGCCGTTGCGGGTGGCGCGGATTGAAGCGCAAAGCCACAACATTCGTTCGATTTACCTGGAGCCCGCTGATGGAGCCGGGTTGCCACTGTTTCAGGCCGGGCAGCATTTGCCCCTGCGCTTCAACATTGACGGTGATGTGCACATTCGCACGTACAGTTTATCGAGCGCGCCATCCGACGATTTTTTCCGCATCAGCGTGAAGCGTGACGGGCAGGTGTCTACGCATTTGCATGAGCAGATTCGGGTTGGCGACCTGCTGGAGGCGCGGGCGCCGCAAGGGCATTTCACCGTGGCGCCCCATGAGCGTCGGCCACTGGTGTTGCTGGCGGCCGGGGTGGGCATCACACCTCTGTTGTCGATGCTGCGGGAGGTGGTTTACCAGGGTTTGCGCACACGCCGTATCCGCCCGACATGGTTTATCCAGAGTTCGCGCACACTGGCCGACCAGCCGTTTCGCCAGGAACTGGATCGCTTGCTCGAAGACGCCGGTGACGCGGTGCGGGTCGTGCGTTTGCTCAGCCAGCCGGAAGCCGAAGCGATACAGGGAGAGGACTTCGACCTCCGTGGGCGGATCGACGTCGCGCTGCTCAAGGATCTGCTGACAGTCGAGGACTACGATCAGCCGGATTTTGTCGTCTGTGGTCCCGGAAGTTTTACCCAGGCGCTGTACGACGGCCTGCGCGAACTGGACATTCGCGACTCGCGGATTCACGCCGAAACATTCGGCCCGTCCACCTTGCGCCGGCGCCCCGACCCCGATGCGGTGGTCATCGAGCAACCGCCAGCCGCTACCACGTCAGTGCCGGTAGTGTTCCAGCGCTCAGCCAAGGAAGCGCGCTGGCAGCCGGAGGGCGGCAGCTTGTTGGAGTTGGCGGAAAGCCGTGGCCTGCGTCCGGAATTCAGTTGTCGCGGTGGCTCCTGCGGCACCTGCAAGACGCGCTTGATCAGCGGTCAGGTGCATTACCCGCTGCCGCCGGCAGAGGTGCCGGATGACGGACACGTGCTGATTTGCTGTGCGATTCCGGCGCAGGGAGCGCAGCCGTTGGTGCTCGATATCTGAAGCAAGCGTGCAGGCGAACATTGCCCGCCGGTCGATGGCTGAGTAGGGTAGGGGCAGAACGATCAAGGGCCGTATAGGCCCTTTCTGCATTTCAGGAACAGGCTTTTTAATGGTTTTTTTCACTCGCTCGATCGCCTTGCTGATGGTGCTGGCGCTGACCACAGGTTGCGAAAGACAGGACGCACCACCGCTGGATCAGCAACTCTACGTCTGGCAGCGGCAGTGGACGCCGGCCCACGACGTCGCCCTCAGGGACAGCCGCGCAGACTTCTCGACATTGCGGGTGCTGGCCTTGCAGGCCTTCCCCAACGCGGGCTGGAGCCGAGCCCGGGTGGATTGGCAGTTGCTCGAGCGCGACGGCCGGCCGGTGATTGCGGTGGTTCGCCTGGACGGGCAGCTCAAGGCGCTGGATCAGGACGAGATCACAGCGCAAATCCGTCGGGTGATCAGCGATTGGCAGGGACAAGGCCTGAACCTCGCGGGCGTGGAAATCGACCACGATGCGGGTAATGCCCGGCTGCCGGCGTACCGCGAATTTCTCGCGTATTTGCGCGAAGCATTGCCGCCTTCGCTGCCACTGAGCATCACCGCATTGCCGTCCTGGCTCGACAGCCGCGAACTGCCGGCGTTGTTATCCACAGTCGACAGCAGCGTGTTGCAAGTGCACGCGGTGAGCGATCCGCGTCGAGGTTTGTTTGATGCCGATCAGGCCCGGCAATGGGCGAAGGCCTGGAGCCGCGTCACGACTAAACCTTTCTATCTGGCGCTGCCGGCCTATGGCGTGGCGTTGCTGCCGTCGGCGGGCGGTGCGCCTGTTGTGGAAAGCGAAGTGACCCTGGAGCGTGAAGGCCTGCGCCAGGAATTACTGGCCGACCCTCAGTCATTGCGCACCCTCGGCAGCGAACTGCGTGCCGATCCACTGAAACATCTGGCGGGCCTGATCTGGTTTCGCCTGCCATTGGCCAACGACCGCCGGGCCTGGAGTCTGACCACCTTGCGCGCCGTGGCTCGTGGAGATGTCCTCGACAGTCGATTGACGCTGAAACTCTCGGCCGACAATGGCCTCTATGACATCGGCATCAGCAACCAGGGCAACCTCGACAGCGCCTGGCCCGAACGCCTGACACTGGCGGTCAGTGGTTGTGAGGGGGCCGACGCCCTGGCCGGTTACTCGTTGCAACAGCGCCCGGATCTGCTTACCTTCACCCGCCTGCGCGACGGCCGGATACCGGCCGGCGGACAGCGTGCCATTGGTTGGGCTCGCTGCGCACACATTGATCAAGGAGGTTCGAATGTTCACCCGTAACTGGCCGCGTCATTTACTTTGCCTGAGCCTCAGCCTGCCGCTGGGTTCGGCACTGGCCTGCGGCCCGGACTTTCCCATGCGTCTGCTGGATAACCGTGGCCAGTCGCTGGCGGAACTGCCGGAAGGCAACTTCGGCTTCGAAATCAACCGCCTTGGCCACGCCATCAAAGGATTGAAGAATGTCACCGCAGGCGTCCACTACGGTGATGAACCTGACCTGGTAGCACAGCGGGATCTGGCCGAGCAGGCGGGACTTTCCGCTGAGCAACAAGTATTGGTGAAACACCTGCGCAGCCTGACCGATGCCCGTCAGGTTGAAACCGAAGGGGCGCAACTGCCGCCTGAGCTCAGGTTGTACCTGGCGGGCGCCGTGGCATTTGACGTGGGTGATACGGCCCTGGCTGCCGGGTATTTCAAGAAAGTGCTGGCCTTGCCCGCAGAACAACGGGCTGCGCGCAGCACCTGGGCGGCGTATTCGCTGGGGCGCGCGTTATTTGCCATGAGCGTCGAAGTCGATGCGAGTCCCGATTTGCTCGAACAATCGCGCAAGGCCTTTGAGCAAACCCGGCAACTGAGCATCGACGGCTTCAGCGATCCACTGGAACTGGGTGTCGCCAGCCTCGGCGAAGAAGCGCGGGTGGTGCGCACCGCCGGGGACTGGAACCGTGCCGTCGAGTTGTACGCCACGCAAAATCTGCACGGCTCCACGGTGGGCCATGACTCGCTCAAGCAATTGATGACGGACTTGATGGCGCTGCCGGATGATCAAGTAGCCGAGTTGCTCAAGGGCCAGCCGGTGCAGCAATTGGTGACGGCGTCGCTGATCAGTCGGTTGGGTTGGTCATTCGGCGATCAACCCGCCAACGAACAGAAAATGATCAAGCTGCTGCAAAACAGCACCCGTGGCAGTCTCGAAAACGCCGACCGCCTGGCGGCGATGAATTATCAACAGGGCGACTACGCCAGCGCCAAGGCTTTCCTCGAACATGCCGGCGATGGCGGGTTGGCCTGGTGGCTGCGGGCAAAACTGGCGGTGCGCGAGGGCGATAAAACCGCGGCCGCCGCAGCCTATGCCAAAGCGGCACAGGCCTTCCCGCAGAATGAATCCTGGGGCGGGCGACGGACCCCGGACTACGATTACGAAACGCTGCAGCCCAAATGCCGTGTCGAGGGTGAGAGTGCGATCCTGGCCCTGCAACGCGGGGATTACCTGCAAGCCTTCGATCAGTTGTATCGCAGTAAAAGCATTTACTGGTTCGACGCCGCCGCCGTGGCCGAGCGCGTGTTGACCCTCGAAGAACTCAAGCACTACGTCGACACACAAGTGCCGGCCCCGCCGCCGCTCAGCCAGCAGGACCGCGACAACTACGTACCCTTGCCGGTTGCGGCGAGCCTGCGCAATCTGTTGGGGCGGCGCTTGTTGCGCGAAGGGCATTACGAGCAAGCGCTGCCTTACTTCGACAATGACGGCTTGCGACACAAGGCCAGGTTGTATGGCGAGCAACGTCTGGCGGCCGATTCGGCCTGGTGGCCGACCCGTCGCGCCGCTGCGCTGTTCAATGCAGCCTGGACGGCACGCGAGTGGGGCATGGACATTCTGGGCTATGAAATGGCACCGGATTACGCCACGTTCGGCGGTAACTACGTTCTCGAAAACGCCGAACTCAAGGTCGGTCCATTGGTGGCAGAGGACGAAGTCAAACGTCAGCAGGCCAGCGCTGCCCAACCTGACCAGCGTTACCACTATCGCTTCGTGGCCACGGCGCTGGCGAGCAAGGCGGCAGATAACCTGCCTCACACCAGCCAGGCGTTTGCGGCGGTGCTGTGCGAGGCGTCGGGGTGGAACAGCAGCCTCGAGGAGCAAAGTGCGATTTATCAGCGTTATGTCAAAGAAGGGCCTTACGTGGAATGGGCCGCCGATTTCGGTCACCAGTGCCCGTATCCCGACTTCGAGAACGCCGACAAGCGCTACGTGACCCAAGTCACCGACGCTGCGCGTTCGGCCTTGCGCCCGTACAAGACGCCGCTACAGGTCGGTAGCGTAATGGCGGTCGCGGCTGCCGCGCTGTGGTTGTTCAATCGCCGCCGCAAGTCGCAGTGAGGTTCAAGCCTGTTGCACAAAGGTCAGCCGTACGGCGAAACCGATCAACAGGCTGCCGAACAACCATTGTTGCAGGCGCTGGGCTGAGGGGCTGCGTTGCAGCCAACGGCCGAGCGCTGCGCCGACCAGGGCGTAGGCGCTGTCGAACAGCAGACCGACACCGACCAGCACCACGCCCAAGGTCGCAAATTGCCCGAGCACCGGCCCGGCCTGTGGGTTGATGAATTGCGGTAGCAACACCGAGCAGAACAACAGTGCCTTGGGGTTGAGCAGGTTGGTCAGCAGTCCGCGTCGAATGGCGGCGCCCCAGCGCGGTTTTTCGTTGGTTGTGTCGGCGCCGGTCAAGCTCGGCAGCATCGTGGTTCGCAGGCATTGAATGCCGATCCACAGCAGGTAAGCAGCACCAGCCAGGCGTACCACGTCGAAGGTCCAGGGCGCAGCCTTGAACAGTGCCGCCAGCCCCAGCGCCGCCAATGCCACATGGCAACCCCGGGCGATGCCCAACCCCACGGCCGTGGCCAGCGCGGCACATTTGCCCTGGCGGGCACCGGTCTGCAACAGCAGGATCATGTCTGGCCCCGGCAACAGATAGACCACCGCCAGCGCCATGAAAAACAGCCAGAGCCCCTGCATGTTGCACCCCATTCGTTGTCGATTCGGTCGTACCAGTCTAGGGCTGGAGGGCGGGGCAGGTGCTTGCGTTGTTCGCTTCTATCGGCTTCTGTATTGGCATAATCTGCCACTTAATCGCACTTTAACCATCAGGATCTGCCAAGCCATGAAACTCGATGCCTACGACCGCAAGATTCTCGCCGCGCTGCAACGGGATGGCCGCCTGAGCAATGTGCAACTGGCAGACGAGATCGGCCTGTCTGCATCGCCTTGCCTGCGACGGGTGCGGATGCTTGAAGAGGCGGGGGTGATTCGCGGTTATCAGGCCAACCTGGATCGCGATGAGGTGGGGTTGGGGCTGACGGTGTTTGTCGGGGTCAAGGTCGAGCGTCATAACGACGAACAGGCCGAAGCCTTTCGCCTGGCGGTGACGGCCTTGCCCGAGGTGATTTCGGCGTTTCTGGTGTCAGGGGAGTCGGATTTTCTGCTGCAGGTGGTAGTGCCGGACTTGCGTGGCTATGACCGATTTCTCACCGGGCGTTTGCTGAAGCTGCCGGGTGTGAGCGACATCCGCAGCAACTTCGCGATTCACACGGTCAAGGCGCCGGGGGCGTTGCCGTTGGAGCATTTGCCGCTTTAGACCGAGTTGCCTGCCTTCGCGAGCAAGCCCGCTCCCACATTGGTTTTGTGAATGCAGCAGATCAACTGTGGGAGCGGGCTTGCTCCGGGCGGCGATCCGACGAAGGCGGTGGCTCAGTCAACGCCATTCCATTGCCTTACATCTGCGTCGCCATCCCCTCCACATTCATCGCGGCCTGGCGCAAGGCCTCGGAGCGGGTCGGGTGTGGGTGGCAGGTCAGGGCGATGTCCTCGGCCGAGGCGCTGAATTCCATGGCTACGCAATACTCGCCAATCATTTCACTGACGCTCGGGCCGACCAGGTGCACGCCGAGGACTTCGTCGGTGCGCTCATCGGCCAGCACTTTGGCGAAGCCTTCGGTTTCGTGGTTGATCTTCGCCCGACTGTTGGCGGTAAAGGGAAATTTGCCGACCTTGTACGCGCGGCCTTCAGCCTTGAGCTGCTCTTCGGTCTTGCCGACGCTGGCCAGCTCCGGTTTGGTGTAGACCACACTGGGGATCAGGTTGTAATTGACCTCGCCAGCCTTGCCGACCATCTGCTCGACGCAGGCCATGGCTTCGTCCTCGGCCTTGTGGGCGAGCATCGGGCCGGAGGTCACGTCACCAATCACCCAGACCCCGACCGCTTCGGTGCGATGCCCCTTGTTGGCGAGCATGCCGCGTTTGTCCGTGGCGAGGCCGACGTTCTCCAGGCCCAGGCCCTTTGTATAAGGTCGGCGCCCGATGGCCACCAGCACGTAATCGGCTTCAAGCAACTCTGCGGCACCGCCTGCGGCAGGCTCGATGCTGAGCTGCACGCCGGTGGCGGAGGTGGTGGCGCTGGTCACTTTTGAACTCAACTTGAAACTCAAGCCTTGTTTGCTCAGGGAGCGCTGCAGGGTTTTGCCGGCTTCGAGGTCAACGCCAGGGCAGATCCGGTCGAGAAACTCGACCACCGTTACCTGCGCCCCAAGGCGTCGCCATACCGAACCCAGCTCCAGGCCGATCACGCCGGCGCCGATCACTACCAGGTGTTTGGGCACCTCGGTCAGCGCCAGGGCACCGGTTGAGTCGAGGATGCGTTTGTTGTCGATGTCCACGCCGGGCAGGGGCGTGGGTTCGGAACCGGTGGCGATGATGATGTCCCTGGCGCTCAGTACAGTCTTGCCACCAGCACTGTCAGTCACCGTGACTTTGCCCGGTCCGTCGATATGGCCCCAGCCTCTGATCCAGTCGACCTTGTTTTTGCGGAAAAGAAACTCGATGCCCTTGGTCAGCCCGGTAACGCTTTCATCCTTTTGTTTCATCATCTGGGCGAGGTTGAGCTTGGGTTTGACTTCGATCCCCAGATTGGCGAATTCCGCGCCCATGGCCGCGTCGTAAAGTTCGGAGGCATGCAGCAACGCCTTGGATGGCATGCAGCCGACGTTCAGGCAGGTGCCGCCGAGCGTGGCGCGTCCTTCCACGCAGGCGGCCTTCAGACCCAGTTGTCCGGCGCGGATCGCCGCGTTGTAACCGCCGGGGCCACCGCCGAGTATCACGACGTCATAAGTGCTCATGAATGTACTCCTGGATCGAAAGGGTAAGAGATCGGTAAAAGTAGTCCCTGAATAAAATTACGAACGTAATATGTGCGTTCTACGGCATTTCGGTCAAGGCTTCAGGTAAGCGACAGGTTGGGCATTTTTAGATAGCGCGCTTGAATACGGAAATTTCACCATTTTCGTTATATCGTAACGAATTGCCATGTAAGCGAAGACACTCTGGGGTGGTATGCAAGTCGATCTCGATGTTGATGAAACGCCGTTAGCCGGGCTGCCGCGCTTTCAGCAGGCGTTCATTCAAGGGCGGCGGTTGCGCCAGTTCGCCATCGGTGCGGGCGTACTCGCGACGGTGGGTGTGCTGCTGGCGCTTTTTGCCGGGCTGTTTACCTCGCAAACATTGTGGCCAGCGTTGCTGCTGAACCTGAGCATGGCGTTTGTCGTGTTGATGGCGGGTGTGCAATCGGCCTGGTGGGTGGCCCGGTGGCGTGCCCGCGCCATGAATCCCGTGGTGCCGGTGGTCGTTGTCGACGAGCCTGTCGCCCCTGCCGGGTGGTATGAACGCTTGCTGGACCGGATCGGCCAGCAATCCCGGCACTTGCTCGGGCAAATCGGCGCGCCGACGCTGTGGCTTGGCGGTTGGGCATTGCTGGCGATATTGGGCGTAGAACAGGCCTGGAATCTCACCTTACCCCCGGCAGTGTTGGGTCTGACGGCCACCGTCGGAGCGGCGTGCGCATTGCTGTTGGCGTTCGGCCTGTTGGTGACGGAACGCCATCTGGCGCAGGAAAACCCCACGCAATGGCCTGAAGCCGCCGCGTTGGCTCAATTGATTCGTGTAGTGATCATCAGTCTGGTACTCGGTGCCTTTTGTCTGCTGTTTGCCGATGAAACCTCGGTATGGCCCGTACGCCTGGCGGTGTTGATCGGCCTGCTGCCGGGGCTGGTGGCGGCGGAACTGTTGCTGCGCGCGGTGTTGTCATTGTTCAGCCCGCGCCGCGAACGTCTTGAGCCGGAGCTGCTGGCGCGCAGCTTTGTCGCTGACATGCTGCGCTGGCCACCGCAGCCATTGCTGGCGTTGCAGCACGAATTGCATAACCGCTTCGGCATCGATCTGCGGCAGATCTGGGCCTTCACTTATATGCGCCGGGCGTTCCTGCCGGTGCTGGCGGTGGTCGCGCTGGTTGGCTGGTCGCTGACCGGCATTCACGAAATTGCGCTGCAAGGGCGTGGCATCTACGAGCGGTTCGGCAAGCCTGTGGAAGTGTTTGGTCCCGGTTTGCATATGGGCTTGCCATGGCCATTGGGCCGGGTGTTGAGCGTCGAGAATGGCGTGGTTCATGAGTTGGCCACCAGTGTTGGCGAAACCACTGCTCCTGTTCAGGCCGACCCTGCCGAAGGCCCGGCCCCGGCGATTGCCAATCGCCTGTGGGATGCCAGCCATGTGAACGACAAGTCCCAGGTGATCGCCAGCAGCCGAGCCGACAAGCAGAGCTTTCAGATCGTCAACATGGACGTGCGTTTCGTCTATCGCATTGGTCTGAGCGATGAGGCGGCATTGGCCGCGACCTATAACAGTGCCGATGTACCGATGTTGATCCGCAGCACCGCCAGCCGAATCCTGGTTCACGACTTCGCCTCGCGCACCCTCGACGGTTTGCTCGGCGAGGACAGGGTAGGGCTGGCTGAAGAAATCGGCCGAGCCGTCCAGGCCGACTTGCAAAAGCTCGACAGCGGCGTGGAAATTCTCGCCACGGTGGTCGAGGCAATTCACCCGCCGGCCGGTGCAGCCAATGCCTATCACGGCGTGCAAGCGGCACAGATCGGTGCGCAAGCGTTGATCGCCCGGGAGCGCGGCGCCGCTGCCGAAGCCACCAACCAGGCGCAGTTGCAGTCCAGCATCGCCCGCGATCAGGCGACGGCCAGCGCCCGTGAAATCAATGCTGGTGCCCAGGCGGCGGACCTGAAATTCGGCGCCGAACAGAAAGCCTACGCCAGCGCTGGCCAGGCCTTTGTGCTGGAGCAGTATTTCAGTCAGCTGTCCCAGGGTTTGGCCAACGCCAAGTTGCTGGTTCTTGATCATCGCCTGGGCGGCAGCAGCAATGCGCCGACCATCGACCTTCGTACGTTCACGCTGCCGGTTGACCCTGCGCCGTCGCGTAAAACCGCTCAGCCAGGAGCTGCCAATTGAGCCAGTCCCATACTCACGATCACGATGACCACGCCGGCCACGATCACGGCCATGGCGGGCATCACCACCACGGCCATCACCATCATCACCACGGCGATCCGCAGGAGGCCGGCCCATTCCCGTGGCGTCGCATGGGCTGGGCTGCATTGCTGGTGGCGTTTGCGGTCGCCGCCGCGAGCCTGGTGCAGGTGCGTTCGGGTGAGGCCACGGTGATCACACGTTTCGGCAACCCTTCACGCGTCTTGCTGGAACCGGGGCTGGGTTGGCGCTGGCCGGCACCGTTCGAGGCGGCGATCCCGGTGGATCTGCGGCTGCGCACCACGTCCAGCGGTTTGCAGGATGTCGGTACCCGGGACGGTCTGCGCATCATCGTCCAGGCCTATGTGGCGTGGCAGGTACAGGGCGATCCGGACAACGTGCAGCGTTTCATGCGCGCGGTACAGAACCAGCCCGATGAAGCCGCGCGGCAGATTCGTACTTTTGTCGGCTCTGCACTGGAAACCACCGCCAGCAGTTTTGATCTGGCGAACCTGGTGAATACCGATGCCAGCCAGGTGCGCATCGCCGATTTCGAAGCACAACTGCGCAAGCAGATCGATCAGCAACTGCTCACCACTTATGGCGTGCGCGTGTTGCAGGTCGGTATCGAACGATTGACGCTGCCATCGGTGACGCTCACCGCGACCGTCGACCGGATGCGCGCCGAGCGTGAAACCATCGCCACTGAACGTACTGCAATCGGCAAGCGCGAAGCTGCGCAAATTCGTTCCGCCGCCGAGCGAGATGCGCGAATTGTGCAAGCCGATGCCACCGTGAAAGCAGCGGATATCGAAGCACAATCGCGAGTCGAAGCGGCGCAGATTTATGGACGTGCCTATGCTGGATCGCCGCAGCTCTACAACTTGCTGCGCTCGCTCGACACTTTGGGCACGGTGGTGACGCCGGGAACCAAGCTGATTCTGCGTACCGACGCCGCCCCGTTCAGGGTGTTGGTGGATGGTCCGCCGAGCCTCGACAACAAGTCCGGATCGCAGCCATGAATTTGGTTCCACGTGGAACAAATGAGTTGAGCAGCCCCTGGATTCAGGCCGGGCGATTGGCGTTTATTGCCCTGTACGCGGTGACGGTTTTGGCGGCGTTGGCGTGGGCGTTTTCCAATGTGCGGCAGATCGACCCACAAAATCGCGCCGTGGTTTTGCATTTCGGTGCACTGGATCGCATTCAGAATGCCGGGCTTTTATTGGCTTGGCCGCAGCCGTTCGAGCAGGTGATTCTGTTGCCGGCAGCGGATCGGGTAATCGAGCGCCGAGTGGAAAGCCTGTTGCGCAGTGGTGCCGCGGTGCAGGCAGATCGGGTGGCTAGTTTTGCCACACCCATCAGCGATGCCCTCGCAGGTTCCGGCTATCTGTTAACCGGTGATGCCGGAGTGGTGCAACTCGATGTGCGGGTTTTCTACAAAGTCACCGAGCCTTATGCGTTCGTGCTTCAGGGCGAACACGTGTTGCCGGCTCTGGATCGTCTGGTGACCCGCAGCGCGGTGGCGCTCACGGCCGCGCGGGACCTCGACACCATTCTGGTCGCTCGTCCGGAGTTGATCGGCGCCGATAGCCAGGCCGCGGAACGACGCGAGCGCTTGCGTGGTGACCTGGTGCAGGGCATCAATCAACGGCTGGCCGAACTGACTGCAACAGGGCAAGGCTTGGGGATCGAAGTGGCGCGGGTGGATGTGCAGTCGAGTTTGCCCAGCCCTGCGGTGAATGCTTTCAACGCGGTACTCACGGCCAGCCAGCAAGCCGACAAGGCTGTCGCCAATGCGCGCACCGAAGCCGAGAAGTTGACCCAGACCGCCAACGAGCAAGCCGACCGTACGCTGCAAGTGGCCCATGCCCAGGCGAGCGAGCGACTGGCCAAAGCCTCGGCAGATACCGCCACGGTGTTGAGCCTGGCCAAAGCGCAGCAGCAGGGGACTGACCCGCAAATGCTGCTGCGCATCTATCGCGAGCGGATGCCGAAAATTCTCGGCCAGGCCGGTTCGGTGACGACGGTCGATCCCAAAGACGATTCCCGCCTGATCATTCAGGGAGCTGCACAATGACCGCTCAATCTGCTGCCATACCGAGCCTGTTGTCTTCGGCCGAACAGCGCCGCGCCGCACGCCAGTTGACCCTGGCCATGCTTGCATTGGGCCTGCTTGCGCTGGGTCTGATCTGGCGATGGCTGGCGCCGGAGCAGACCGGTGTCAGTCAGTTGCTGCTGGGGTTTGCCTCGTTGCTGGTCGCTGTGCCGGTCATGCGCTCGGCCTGGTACAGCTTGCGTTATCCGAGCCTGCACGGCATCACCGATCAATTGATTGCCCTGGCCATGCTGGGTGCCTGGGCCACTGGCGATCTGCTGACCGCAGCGCTGTTGCCGATCATCATGATTTTCGGCCACGTGCTGGAAGAGCGCAGCGTGATCGGTTCCCAGGAAGCAATTCACGCCCTCGGCAAACTGACCCGCAGCCACGCGCGCAAGGTGCAGGCGGACGGTTCCATCATCGAAGTCGACAACAGCACGCTCAAGGCCGGTGATCTGGTCGAGGTGCGCGCCGGGGACCGGGTGCCAGCGGATGGCCGGGTGTTATCCGGTCAGGCCAGCCTGGACACCGCCTCCATTACCGGCGAATCGGTGCCGATGGAGGCGGGCGTTGGTATGTCGGTGTTCGGTGGTGCGATCAACCTCGACGGTCTGTTGAGAGTAGAAGTGACCCGCACCGGCCAGGAGTCGACCCTCGGCAAAGTCATCGCCCTGATGCAAAACGCCGAGCGCTCGAAGCCGCCGATCACACGTCTGCTGGAGCGTTACGCCGGCAGCTATATGGTGCTGGTGTTGCTGCTGGCCGCCGTGACCTGGTTCATCACCAACAACGCTCAGGCGATGCTCGCGGTGTTGGTGGCGGCCTGTCCTTGCGCACTGGTGTTGTCGGCACCGGCCACGGCGATTGCCGGGGTGGCCGTTGCAGCACGCCACGGGATTCTGATCCGCAGTTCCGCGTTCCTTGAAGAGTTGGCCGACCTTACCTCACTGGTGGTCGATAAAACCGGGACGCTGACCTTCGGCACCTTGCGCCTGCAATCCATCGACAGTCCGCTGGAGGATCGCAGCCATGTCCTCAAGCTGGCTGCCAGCCTCGGTTCGGCCAGCAGTCACCCGGTCAGCCGTGCGCTGGCTGGGCTGGTGACCCAGGAGCATTTCCTGCTGCTTTCCGACATCCATGAGCGCCAGGGCCTGGGCGTGGTGGCGATGACCGGGCAGGGCGAGGCCGCGCTCGGCCGGCCGGAGCTGTTCGCGCAACTGGGCATCAGCACAACGACGGTCCCCGATCACGACGGTCCGATTGCTGGGCTGGCACTCAACGGTGAGTTCCTCGCATGGCTGTTGCTGGCCGACAGCGTCAAACCCGAGGCGCAGTTTGCCTTGAGCGAGTTGCGTGACCTTGGCTTGGGTCGCCAGTTGTTGCTCACCGGTGACCGGCACAGCGTCGCGCAAACGCTCGCCCGGGATGTCGGGATCAGTGACGTCGAAGCGCAAGCGCTGCCCGAAGACAAACTCAACCGTGTGCTCAAGGAGATCGATAGCGGCTTCCGGCCCATGGTGGTCGGCGATGGCATCAACGACTCACTGGCCCTCAAGGCCGGCGTGGTCGGTGTGGCCATGGGCGCCGGCGGCGCAGACATCGCCCTGGCATCAGCGGACATCGTGCTGATCGGCAGTGACTTGCGCCGCCTTGGCACTTGCGTGCGCCTGAGTCGTCAGTGCCGTCAGACGTTGCAGGTGAATGTGATCATCGGACTGGGCTGGACCCTGGCGATCGTGGCCTTCGCTGCGTTCGGCTGGCTTGGCGCTGCCGGGGCGATGATTGCGGCGTTGCTGCATAACCTCAGCACCTTGTTGGTGTTGGGCAATGCCGGTCGTTTGCTGCGATTCCAGGAGCCACTGCTCAAACTCAAGGACGAAGCCTGAAGGCGAATGCTCTAAACCGGGTAATCGCGGGAGCTTCAAGTTTTTAGAACTGTGCGAGCGGTTCGTAGTCTTTGAAGATGAGGGCACATCATTTTGTGCATTCGCGGCGGCAGGTGCAGGCGTCGCGAATCATTGAAAACGGCTATTAATTCGATAGCCAGCTATTTTTCAAAGATGGTCTACCCTCTGATCAGACGTCTGAAACAAGGGGGATTCTCCATGCTCGCGCATCTTCCACCGGCCTTACAGAATCTGCAATTACCGCTTCGCCTGAGACTCTGGGATGGCCATGAATTCAATCTGGGGCCGACGCCCAGTGTCACGATTGTGGTCAAGGACCCGCAAATGGTCACCCAGTTTACCCATCCAAGCCTGGACGCTCTTGGTGCGGCTTTTGTCGAAGGCAAACTGGAGCTTGAAGGCTCCATCAACGATGTGATCCGCGTCTGCGATGAATGGAGCCAGGCGTTGCTGGACGAAGGCGATGACAATCAGCCTGTGCGTACGGTCCACGACAAAGAGACGGATGCCAAGGCGATTTCCTACCACTACGACCTTTCCAATGCGTTCTATCAGCTGTGGCTCGACAGCGACATGGCGTATTCCTGCGCTTACTTCGAGACCGGCAGCGAAAGCCTCGAGCAGGCCCAGCAAGCCAAGTTCCGTCATTTGTGCCGCAAGCTGCGCCTGCAGCCCGGTGAATATCTGCTGGATGTGGGGTGCGGTTGGGGCGGATTGGCGCGTTACGCGGCGCGAGAATTTGGCGCGAAAGTGTTCGGTATCACCCTCAGCAAGGAGCAGTTGGGCCTAGCCCGGGAACGCGTAAAAGCGGAGGGCCTGGAGGACCTGGTCGAACTGCAACTGCTCGACTATCGCGACCTGCCGCAGGATGGCCGTTTCGATAAAGTGGTCAGCGTCGGCATGTTCGAACACGTCGGCCACGCCAATCTTGCCGAGTACTGCAAGACCCTGTTCGGTGCGGTGAAAGACGGCGGCCTGGTGATGAACCACGGGATCACCGCCAAATACACCGATGGCCGTCCGGTGGGACGCGGTGCCGGTGACTTCATTGGAAAATATGTGTTCCCCAATGGCGAGCTGCCGCACCTGTCGATGATCTCTGCCGAGATCAGTGAGGCCGGGCTGGAAATCGTCGACGTCGAGAGCTTGCGCCTGCACTACGCACGCACGCTCGATCACTGGAGCGAACGCCTGGAAGACAACCTCGAAGCGGCCTCCAGGCTCGTACCGGAACAAGCCCTGCGCATCTGGCGGCTGTACCTGGCTGGTTGCGCTTACGCGTTCGCCCGCGGCTGGATCAACCTGCACCAGATTCTCGCCGTGAAGGCCCATGCCGATGGCAGTCATGAACTGCCATGGACCCGTGACGATATCTACCTCTAGAGAATCGGTGAAATAAGCCGGGCGACCCGCATGCCGAGCTGTTGGACGCGGCGGGTCTGCCGGCCTTCTTCCTTGGCGATTTCGTGGGCGTTGGCAAAGTCATCGTTGAGCATCTGTTCCACCTCGGCGGCGAACGCGCTGTCGACGGTCAGCAACATCACTTCGAAATTCAGCCGGAACGAACGGTTGTCCATGTTGGCGCTGCCGATGGCGCTGATTTCGCTATCGATCAACACCACTTTCTGGTGCAGGAACCCGGGTTCGTAACGGAATACCCGCACACCGGCTCGCACGGCTTCGAAGGCGTAGAGGCTGGAGGCGGCGTAGACGATTCGGTGGTCGGGTCGGGACGGCAACAGCAGGCGCACATCCACTCCGCGCAGTACCGCCAGGCGCAGCGCAGCGAATACGGCTTCGTCGGGGATGAAGTACGGGCTGGTAATCCAGACTCGTTCGGTCGCTGCGTGGATGGCCTCGACAAAGAACAATGAACAGGTTTCACAGGCATCGGCCGGACCGCTGGCAAGCAGCTGGCACAACACGCCGTCTTCCGGATAAACCTCGGGCAGGATCAGCGGCGGCAGTGCACGAGCGACCCAGAACCAGTCTTCGGCGAAAGACTCCTGCATGCACGCCACCACTGGCCCGCGCACTTGCACGTGGGTATCGCGCCAAGGGGCCAGGGGCGGCTTCTCGCCCATGTATTCGTCACCGACGTTGTGCCCGCCGACGAAGCCGAGAATGCCGTCCACCACCACGATCTTGCGGTGATTGCGAAAATTCACCTGAAAGCGATTGAGCCAGCCACTTCGGGTAGCGAAGGCTTTGACCTCGACCCCGCCATCACGCAAGGCCTGCACGTAGCCGTGGGGCAGGGAGTGGCTGCCGATTCGGTCATACAGCAGGTAAATCGCCACGCCTTCGGCGGCCTTCTTCAACAGTAGAGATTGCAGGCGTTGGCCGAGGCGGTCGTCGTGAACGATGAAGAACTGGATCAGCACGGCTTCCTTTGCCTGGCTGATGGCACCGAAAATGGCCTCGAATGTCGACTGACCGTTGATCAACAGCCGCATCTCGTTATTGGCCAGGCAAGGCATGGTTCCGAGCTTGGGCATTGCTCTGAGTGAGGCGTATGCGGCAGAAGCGCGGGCGGTGAGTGCTTCTTCCACCCAGGGCCGCCAGTTGAGTTCGGAGACGGCCTTGCGCATTTCCTCGTTGGCCTGTCGCCGGGCCTTGATATAACCATCAAAGGTGCTGCGGCCGAACACCAGGTACGGGATCAGCGTGAAATAAGGGATGAAAAACAGCGACAGGGCCCAGGCGATCGAGCCTTGAGCGGTACGAACGGTCAACACGGCGTGTATGGCCGCGATCATGCCCAGCGAGTGCAACAGGGCGATGGTATATCCGAAAATATGCGGTCCGAAATAATCCATGGGGGCTGCCTTGCTCCTGAAGATTCAGTGCTTAACAGACCATGTTCCGTGCAGAATGTCGCTAATTAATTGGCCCATGAACCGAAGCGCGCGGCTGACGTCTAACGGCCACTACTGATCAGGAGTTACTCGATGAACGTTCGTCTGCTGGGTTTGGCCATGGCATTTGGGTTGGCACTTCCTGTGGCGGCTCACGCGCAAATGCTGCAACCAGGATTGTGGGAGCTGACCACAAGCAACATGAAGGTCGATGAACAGAATATGCCGGACCTGCAGTTGATCCTGGGTCAGCTTCAAAGTCAGATGACCCCTGAGCAGCGCGCAATGCTGGAAAAGCAGGGCATCACCATGGGGGGCAAAGGGATCCGGGCGTGCCTGACCCAGGAGCAGGTCAAGACCGATAACATTCCGTTGACCGATCCGCAGTCGGGCTGCAAGCAGGAAATCACCGACCGCTCCGGCAATCAGTGGAAATTCCGCTTCAGTTGCCCGAGAGCCCAGGGTGCGGGCGTGGCGACATTCCTCAGTGATCGCGAATTCACCACCAAGGTCAACGGGACCTTCAACGCCACAGGCATTCAGCAGAAAGGCAGCCTTGAATCCCGCGCCGTCTGGTTGGGGCAGGATTGCGGTACGGTGAAGCCAAGGGCCTAAAAGCTTCGTCGGATCGCCGCCCGGAGCCGGGCGGCGATCCGACGAAAGCGTCCATCCAGCCTCCCTAAATCCCTGGTCGACTCAACCATTCACACGCCGCCTCGACGGGCATCCGGCCAAAATCCTCCCCCGTGCGACTGCGCACACTGACAAATCCCCCGGCCTGTTCTTTTTCGCCAACCACCACCAGGTAGGGCACGGTCTGGCTGTGCTGGCGAATCTTGTAGCGGACCTTCTCGTTACGCAGGTCGGCTTTTGCACGCACGCCCCGTTGGCGCAATGATTCGGTTACCGCTTGGGCATAAGTCGCCTGGCGGTCATCCATGCTCACGACGACCACGTGGGGTGGAACGCGCCATTGTTGCAGTTCCTGGTGGCTGGACCAGCAGGTGCCGTAGATCCGTTGCTGTAACGTTCCGCTGATGTGATCGAGGGCAAACGCCTGCAAGACTTTAGTGGTGGGGACATGCGGTCCATGACTCTGGTATTCGGTGTCCCCCAGTCGGTACAGCGATACCGCTTCGTGTGGTGGCTGACGACGGATCGAGTGATTGGTCGCTGCCAGTGACTGCATGCGTGCTTCGATGAGGGGCAGGTCTGCCGGGGTCAGCGGTCGCTCGACCGAAAACTCGTAAAAGAAACCGTCGCCCAATTCCCTGCCCGCGCGCATTTGCGCATGGGGGTGGAGTTGCTTGACCGCCATGGCCAGCATCAATGCACAGGAGCGGCGCAGGATCTCCAGGCCGTCGGGTTCCCTGGGGGTGACAATGCTGACCCGGGCATCCGCCTGAATCATGTATTCGCAGTCCACCAGTACACCATCGACTCGGCCCGCTACGGCCGCGCTGGCCAGTTCCGGGCCGATGCTGGCGGCCAACTCGTGCACAGACAGCGGCTGGTCGTACTCACGCAATGAACCATCGGGCAGGGTGATCTGGATCATGGTCGGCGTACTCACGTGCTTCTAACGAGCGTTATCGCATAAACCGTAGGGGCAAACCCCGGCAGCTGTCATTAAGACGCTTGTCGTGCCAGGCCAGTTGCCCCGACACGATCGTGGTGCTGACACTGTGTCGAAAGCTCCGGCGGGCGAAAGGTGTCCAGCCGCATTGCGACAGGATCGGTTGCGTGGAAACGGCAACGCCGCCGGGTTCGGGTTTGATCAGCACCAGATCTGCCCAATAGCCTTCTCGAAGATAACCTCGATCGGGAATGGCGAATAGGTCGGCGACACGATGGCTGGTTTTGGCCACCAGCGTGGTGATCGGCAAAATCTGCTCTGCGACCAGTTCCAGCAACGCAGGCAACGCGTGCTGCACCAGCGGCAGACCGGATGGTGCCTGCCAGTAAGGCTGCTGTTTTTGCGACCAGGTGTGCGGCGCGTGGTCGCTGCCAATGATGTCCAGCCGGTTGCTCGACAGAGCCTGGCGTAAGGCATCGCGGTCAGCTTGCGTCTTGATCGCCGGGTTGCATTTGATCAGGTTGCCCAGGTCGGGATAGTCGCGGTCATCGAGCAGTAGATGATGCAGGCAGACTTCAGCGGTGATGCGTTTTTGATGCAGTGGCTGGTCTTCGAACAAGGCCAGTTCCCGAGCCGTTGTCAGGTGCAGGACGTGCAGGCGGGTGCCATGCTTTCTCGCCAGGTCGACCGCCATTGAGGATGAGCGAAAGCACGCGTCGGCATCGCGGATCAGTGGATGAACCGCAGGGGGAGCAGACTCGCCAAGATGTTCCCTGAGTCTGGCGGCGTTGGATTCGATACTGGGCGTGTGTTCGCAGTGGGCCAGTAAAAGGGTCGGCACGTCAGCGAACAAGCGTTCGAGAATGCGCGGGTCGTCCACCAGCATATTGCCGGTCGACGCGCCCATGAACACTTTTACCCCGGCCACTTCGCAGGGCTTGAGCGCGGCGACGGTGTCGAGATTGTCGTTGCTCACGCCGAAATGAAAGCCGTAGTTGGCCGCGGAGTTGATTGCCGCGCGGCGCTTCTTGTCGGCCAGTGCCTCGAGGGTCAGGGTCGGTGGACAGGTGTTCGGCATGTCCATGAAGCTGGTGATGCCTCCCGCCACCGCGGCCCGGGACTCGGTGTAGATGCTGCCCTTTTCGGGCGCGCCGGGATCACGAAAATGCACCTGGTCATCGATCATGCCGGGCAGCAGCCATTGGCCCTTGGCATCGATTTCCACGTTGGCGTTTTCATCGTCAATGCTGCCGGCGATTTTCACGATACGGCCGTTACTCACCAGCAGATCGCCCTCGAACTCACGGCCTTCGTTCACCAGCCGGGCATTGCGAATCAGCACGCTGCTCATGGTCAGAACTCGTTTTGCAGGGCTTTGTAGCCACGCACCAGATCGACGTTGGTGCGCGCCACGTCTTCGGAAAACTCCGAAGCACTGACGCTCACCGGCGGGTATTGCGAGAGGTCGGTGTTGGGGCCGATCCGTGTGGTGGAGGGCACGTAGAAGGCTGCAGGCAGGTCACGCCCGTCGACCACCGAGTTGTGCCGTACCACGCAACCGTCACCGACCACGCAGTTGAACAGCACGCTGTTGAAACCTATGAACACTCGATTGCCGACGGTGCAGGGGCCATGCACGATCGAGCGGTGGGCGATGGAACTGAATTCGCCGATGGTCACCGCCGCACCGGATTTGGAGTGGATCACCACGCCGTCCTGGATGTTCGAGTTGGCGCCGATGGTGATCGGCTGCATGTCGCCCGAGTCATCGACTTCGTCAGCGCGTATCACCGCGTAGGGACCGACGAATACGTTTTCGCCGATCACCACTTTGCCGCAGATGATTGCCGTCTTGTCGACGTAGGCCGACTCGGCAATCAGCGGTAGATCGCCGGAAGGATTCTTGCGGATCATGGCTGGCTCAACGCGTTGTACAGGGTGTTGAGGTTGTACTCGAACAACCCGGTGAAGGTGCTGGCCGGGCCGCTCGACGCGAGGGCATCGGAGTACAGCGTGCCGCCGATCTGTGCACCGCTTTCATCGGCGATCTGCTTGAGCAGACGCGCGTCCTTGATGTTTTCCATGAACACCGCCTTGACCTTGGCCTGACGAATCTGGGTGATCAGGGCAGCCACCTCGGTGGCCGAAGGTTCGCGCTCGGTGGACAGGCCTTGAGGCGCCATGAATTCGATGCCGTAGGCTTGGCCGAGATAACCGAAGGCGTCATGGGACGTCACGATCTTGCGGTTGCCTGGTGGCAGTGAGCCGAGTTTGGCCTTGGCTTCAGCGAGCAGGGCGTAGACCTGCTTCAGGTACAACTGGCTGTTGCGCTCATAGTCGGCGCTGTTCGCCGGGTCAGCGGCAATCAGCGCCTTGGTGATGTTGGCGATGTACAGTTCGGTGTTCGCCAGGTTATGCCAGGCATGCGGGTCCGGAACGGTTTCGCCGTCTTCCTCCAGGCTACGCGGTATGACACCGTGGCTCGCGCTGATGACCGTTGCCCGGGTCTCGGTGCTGGTCACCAGGCGGTCCAGCCAGGGTTCGAAACCCAGGCCGTTCTTGATGATGAGCCTGGCCTTGAGCAGCGCTTTGGCGTCGTCCGGTGTCGGCTCGTACGTGTGGGCATCCGCGTCCGGGCCGACCATGTTGGTGATCTGGATATGGTCCTTGCCGACCTGACGGGTCATGTCGGCAAGGATGCTGAAGCTGGTAACCACCTGAAGTTTCTCGGCGGCAGACAGCGACATCGACACCATCATACTGAACAGCACGAGTAAAGCGCGCATCGGGTTAAACCTCATTGGGATGTGAGCAAAGGCGGGCGGCGCAGCAAGCCGTGCACCGGTCCGAACACCACGGACAACAGATACCCGGCGCCTGCGACCAACACGATTGCCGGGCCACTGGGCAGCGAGTAGTAGAGCGAGATCAACAGACCGAGCCACACCGAGAGGCTGCCGAGCAACGCGGCGAAGACGATCAGTACCGGCAAACGGCGACTCCAGAAACGCGCCGCAGCGGCAGGCAACATCATCAAGCCGACCACCATCAATGCGCCGATCGCCTGGAATCCGATGACCAGATTCAACACCACCAGTGTCAGGAACACGCCGTGGGCCAGTGGGCCGAGTCGGCTGACGGTTTGCAGGAAAAGCGGGTCGAGGGTGTCGAGCAGCAGTGGTCTGTAGATCAATGCCATGGCCATCAGACTCAGGCCCGAAACCCAAAGCATGCCGCTCAAGGTGGGGGCGTCGACCGCCAGCGCCGAGCCAAACAGCAGGTGCAACAGATCCAGGCGTTTACCGGCGATGCCGAGTATCAGCTACGCCACCGGCGAGGGAAATCGGATAGATCGCCGCGAGGCTGGCGTCCTCTCGCAGGCCAGTGCGTCGGGTAATCCAGGCGGCCAGGCCTGCCATGCTCAGGCCGGCACCGAGGCCGCCGATGGTCAACGCCGGAAGGCTTAGCCCGGCAAACCAGAAACCCAGCGCTGCACCGGGAAGGATGCCGTGGGCGACAGCATCGCCGATCAGGCTCATGCGCCTGAGGATCAGAAACACGCCCAGGGGCGCGGTGCTGCATGCCAGGAGCAAACCACCGAGCAGCGCCCGACGCATGAAGACGAACTCGTGGAACGGTTGCCAGAGATGCGCTGCAGCGATCATCAGGCCACCTGCGATTGAGGTTGTTGGCGGATCAGTTCGGCGCTCGGGCCGAATACACAACCGCTGCTTTTGATCAGCAATGTGTGCGGGATGTGCTCGCGGACGGCGGCGAGGTCGTGGCACACAACCACCAACGTCCGGCCTTCCACGTGCCATTGATGTATGTGCTTCCAGAGCAATGCCTGACCGGGCTCATCGAGGGCCGCGTGGGGTTCGTCGAGCAGCAGCAAGGTCGCGTCGGTCAGGCTCAATCGGGCGAGCAGGGCGCGTTGCAGTTCACCGCCGGAGAGGGCCATCAGGGGGCGGTCTTCAAGGCCATTCAGGCCCCAGTCTTCGAGGACGGCTTTCAGTCGTTGGCTACGGATTTGCGCTGATTGTCTGTTGCCCCAGAAACCGGCGGCGACCAATGCCTGAAGGCTGATCGGAAATTGCCTGTCCAGGTGTTGCTGCTGAGGCAGGAACGCCACACCGCCCCTGCGTGAAACACCCAGACTTACTTTTCCGGCCAGCGGTTTTTGCAAGCCAGCGATGACCTTCAACAGGCTGCTTTTCCCGGAACCGTTCGCCCCGATGATGGCGGTCAGGCTGCCCTTCGGCAGTTCGAAGTCCAGCGCCGGCGTGAGTGGCTGACCCGGTGCGCCCCAGCGCAAGACGTGGCAAGCGATCATGCGGCCTCCCAGTTGAATCGGCTTTCGGCTACGGCGTCATGGGCGTGCAGGCTTTCGGCATGGATCACACGAATGTGGAACGCGTTGATGCCTGTGGAGCGCTTCAGGGCCAGATTCAAACGGCGTGCGGCGTCTTCGCAGAACATAAGGTTCTGACCGTTGGCCAAGGCGAAGGCTTGTTCGTCGGCGCGTTTAACCGCTGTTTGGACGGCGGTACCGAGTGCGGCTTCGGCGTCGTTGATGACGGCAATCAGAGGCAACTCATCCAGAAAATCAGCCAGGCGTACGCACAACTTTGCGCTGCTGCGCTGGCTGTGAGGTGTGGCGACGATGCCGTTGGTGGAGCCGAGCCAGGCTAAAACATCGGCGTGTTGCAGCGACTTGTTGGCGAAATCATCGACGAACTGCTGCTGAATCAACTGTCGAGAAAGGGCTGCGGAACACGGGCAAGTTGAGGAATAAGGCAGGTCGATTTTTAGTTCCACGTGGAACATTGCGTTTTTCAAACGCGCTTCGATGCTCACGGGGTAACTTTTCCAGCCCGCCAATGGGCTGATCAGCGCCGGCCTTTTCAGCAGCACATCGACGTGAATGGTTAAGTGAGCGCTGCTGGACAGCCCTTCATGGCTCTGAAGAAAACGCTGCAAAACCCGCCGTAGTAAAGCCGGTGAAAGGCTTTCCTGTTCCAACAACTCAAGCGCCAGATAGAGCCGCGACATGTGAATGCCGCGCGCATTGCCATCGTCGAGGCTCACGCCGGCATCGGCCTTTGCATTCAACCGCTGGCCATCAAACAAAACAGGAAGAGCAATGCCGCACATGCCCACCCACTCCAGTGGCAGGGCTTGGCGTGTGGCCTGCACGGCGATATCCGGCAAAGTCAGCGCATTCATGAGCAGGTCCATCGTGGGAGTTGATTTGAGATGTTATAGTATAACAATCAAATCGACGATGCCTTTTTCATGAACAGGTCTTCATCGACCCCAGTGGCGCCAGCCTCAGCGGTGATTTCAGTCAGTTGGCCCTGGGCGCACCTTGCTTGGCGGCCTGGCGGGAATCACCACGTTGTATCGCAAGCGCGTGGAGCAGGCAGGCCTAACAGCCAGCGATCCGGCTGCAGGTGAACTTGGCGCTGCTGCCGCCGGAGCTGGAAAACCGGTTGATCGTGGTCCAGCCGATGCGCTGGTTGTAGCCAACCCAGGTCTCGCCATCGGAAGCGATACCGGTGAAGAACGTAAGCTGGCCGTAGCGGCTGTTGGTCTGCACCCAATAGCGTCTGCCGGCTGTTTCGAACCCGCGCAGATAGATCGTGCTTCCGGCGGTGTTGACGCTGTAGGCGTTGCCATCCGCATCCACGCAGGCCAGCAGGTTGGCGCTGCGGGTGCACCTGGCCAGGCTCGGGACCTGGGCCGTTGCGTCGGCAGCCACCAGCAGGGAAAGCATGATCAATGCGGGTTTAAGGGCGTTGCGCATAAGCTTTCTCACGAGAGGAGCGGCGTTCAGCATCCTGTCCTTTGCGCTGCTGAGCAAGAGGGGATAGTTTATCTGTGATGTAACAGTATAACATTGCGTAAGCCCGACACAGCGACCGGGCATCCCTGTGAGGTATATGTAGATGTCAAATCGACTCCCCGTGACCGTTCTCTCCGGCTTTTTAGGTGCTGGAAAGAGTACACTTCTTAATTACATACTACGTAATCGCGATGGATTGCGGGTTGCGGTCATTGTCAACGATATGAGCGAAATCAACGTTGATGGCACCGAAGTCCAGCGCGATGTCAGCCTAAATCGGGCTGAAGAACGGTTGGTGGAAATGAGTAACGGGTGTATTTGCTGTACGTTACGTGAAGATTTGCTGGAGGAGGTGAGCCAGCTCGCCAGGGAGGGTCGCTTCGACTATCTGCTGATCGAGTCCACCGGTATTTCCGAGCCGCTGCCGGTGGCGGAAACCTTCACCTTCCGCGATGAAAACGGCCAGAGCCTCAACGACATCGCACGCCTGGACACCATGGTCACGGTGGTCGATGGCATGAACTTCCTGATCGATTACCAGGCTGCTGAAAACCTGGCTTCCCGAGGCGAAACGCTAGGGGAAGACGACGAGCGTTCGATTACCGATCTGCTGATTGAGCAGGTCGAGTTCGCCGATGTGATTTTGCTCAGCAAGGTCGACTTGATCAGCCGTCACCAACGCGAGGAACTGCTCGCCATACTTGAACGGCTCAACGCCCGGGCGGAAATCATTCCGATGGCGATGGGCGAAATCCCCTTGAACAAGATTCTCAACACCGGTCGTTTTGACTTCGAAAAGGCTGCCCAGGCACCGGGATGGTTGCAGGAACTGCGCGGCGAACACGTGCCGGAAACCGAAGAGTATGGCATTGCGTCCAGCGCTTACCGGGCCCGGCGGCCGTTCCACCCGCAGCGGTTCTTCAACTTAATCAACGGCTCCTGGGATAACGGCAAGCTGCTGCGCTCCAAGGGCTTTTTCTGGCTGGCGAGCAAACACATGGACGCCGGCAGCTGGTCCCAGGCCGGTGGTTTGATGCGCTATGGTTTTGCCGGGCGCTGGTGGCGTTTCGTACCGAAAGGCCAATGGCCGCAGGACGCGGAAAGTACCGCCGGGATCATGAAAAACTGGTCCGCCGACGGCGGGGACTGTCGCCAGGAACTGGTATTCATCGGCCAGAACATCGATTTCATGCAACTCACGGCCGAACTGGACGCCTGCCTGCTGACCGATGAGGAAATGGCGCTGGGCGAAGAGGGCTGGCGTTTGCTGCCTGATCCATTCGGCCCCTGGTACGAAGAGGCTGCGTGAGCCTCTATTGGCGCTTCAAGGTTTGAGCCAGGTGCCCTGGCTCCGAGTCTCGCAGTAAGGCTGCAGATACGCCGCGTCAGTGGCAACGCCGTAATAGTGAATATCCTGGCGGTAGGGCATATTGGTGACTTGGGCGTTGCTGCAGATGCCAAATGCGCCGCCGGGGCATTGATCGACATACCGGACCTCGACTTTCTGCCCCGCCAGGTTCGGCTGGCAGAAGCCATCGGCGAAGAGTTTTGGCGGTATGTTGCGGTTCTGCTGGCAAACCTGGACATCAAGCCGTTCTGCCTGGCTGTGAACCACGCAAGCCTGGGCCAGCGCCTCGCCCGAAACGAGTGCCAGGAGCAACGACAAGCCAATCAACCGCATCCATCACCTCCTCAGAAATCATCGACCATGCTGCAGAACATCCCCACTCATGTCATTGCCGGCCCGTTGGGCGCCGGCAAGACCAGCCTGATCAAACACCTGTTGGCCCAGCGCCCGGCTGGTGAGCGCTGGGCGGTGTTGATCAACGAGTTCGGTCAGATCGGTCTCGACGCTGCGCTCCTGACCCGGGACGCCGATGGTATCGCACTGGGCGAAGTGGCCGGAGGCTGCTTGTGTTGCGTCAACGGCGCACCGTTCCAGATTGGTCTTGGGCGTTTGTTGCGCAAGGCACAACCGGATCGGCTGTTCATAGAACCCTCAGGGCTGGGGCATCCGGCGCAGTTGCTCAGGCAGTTGAGCGAAGCGCCGTGGCAAGGCGTGTTGGCTGTTCAGCCTTGTGTACTGGTGCTGGACGCCCAGGCGCTGGCCGCTGGCAAACCGCTGCCGCAGGCGCAACAGCAAGCGCTGAGCCATGCGGGATTGTTACTGTTGAACAAATCTGAAGGTCTCGAAGAAGAAAGTCGCCAGCGGGTTGCCGGGCAATTGCCGTCGACCCCTTTGTACTGGACGCAACAGGCGGCTTTACCCTTGAGCGAGTTGCCGGGGCTGAAGGCCAGGGCGCTGGAGGGTGTGGATAACTTCGTCGTGCCCAAGGGATTGGCGCAGATGCCGGCTGTCTGGACCGATCCCGCGTTGCCCATCTGCTTGAGTCAGGAGCAGGACGGTGGCTGGAGTATCGGTTGGCGTTGGCACTCAAGCCAGGTGTTTGATGCTGCCCGGGTCTGCCGCTGGCTTGAAAGCCTTGCCTGGAAGCGGGCGAAGCTGGTTATCCACAGTGTCCAGGGGTGGGTCTCGGTGAATGCGGTGGATAACTCTGTGCTGAGCTGGCAGCCCAGTGAATGGCGGCAGGATTCGCGTATCGAGCTGATTTTCGGTGAGCCGCAGCATGCAGAACGACTGCAGAGTGAGCTGGCAGCGTGCCGATCCGAAGCGGGTTAATGGCCTAAGGTCGCCACTTGGTATGTTCCTGACGCCACTGGCTCAGCTCGATCACTTCAGCGCGAGGCTTCACCACTTCGACCACCGGTTCGGTTTCGTCGAATGGAGCCGGGTAGGGCGCCAGCTCAATCTGTGCGCTGTGGGCGCCGAACTGGGTGATGGTGCCGTTGTGGCGGGTTTCACCGGTTACGGTGAATTCGAAGTTGTACACACGGGCCAGGCGTCGCCGACCGCTGGCATCCTTGATGAACGCTATTCTTTTCAAGGCCACGTTGCCGTCCAGCAATTCGATCCCGAGCTTGCTGCAGTGCTGTTTGACCCGCTCCAGCGCGCGCTCGCGCAAGCCGTGGTTGTGCCAAAGCCATGCGCCGGCAGTGGCGAAAAGCATCAGCACGAATATATTTCCAAGGGTCAGCATCAACAGGGTGCTCCAACAAGATAGTGTCAGCTTAACTGTGTCGCTGGTCTGTCGTACAGGCTGCGTTTAGTCGCATACTGCGCGGCTAGAATTTCAATCGTTTTACGGAAATCCACCGCATGAAACGTACACCGCATTTGCTCGCTATCCAGTCCCACGTGGTATTTGGTCACGCTGGCAACAGTGCCGCGGTTTTCCCGATGCAACGGGTCGGGGTGAATGTCTGGCCGCTCAACACCGTGCAATTCTCCAATCATACCCAGTACGGTCAGTGGGCCGGTGAAGTGCTGGCGCCGCAGCAGATACCGGACCTGGTCGAAGGCATTGCGGCGATTGGCGAGTTGGGCAACTGCGATGCGGTGCTCTCCGGTTACCTCGGCAGTGCGGCCCAGGGTCGGGCGATCCTGACGGGAGTGGCGCGGATCAAGTCGATGAACCCCAAGGCGCTGTACCTGTGTGACCCGGTCATGGGGCATCCGGAGAAGGGCTGCAGTGTTCCGGCGGAAGTCGGTGATTTTCTGTTGGAAGAGGCCGCGGCCGTGGCGGACTTCATGTGCCCGAACCAGCTGGAGCTGGACAGCTTCTCCGGGCGCAAGCCGCAATCGCTGTTCGATTGCCTGGCAATGGCGCGCGTTTTGTTGGCGCGCGGCCCGAAAGCGGTGCTGGTCAAGCATCTGGACTACCCCGGTAAACCGGCAGAGGTCTTCGAAATGCTGCTGGTGACGACCGAAGGCAGCTGGCATTTGCAGCGCCCGCTGCTGGCGTTTCCGCGTCAACCGGTAGGTGTGGGCGATCTGACGTCCGGGTTGTTCCTGGCGCGTGTGCTGCTGGGAGACAGCCTGGTAGCTGCGTTCGAGTTCGCGGCGTCGGCGGTGCATGAGGTGCTGCTGGAAACCCAGGCGTGTGCCAGCTACGAGTTGGAACTGGTTCGGGCCCAGGACCGGATTGCCCATCCGCGGGTGCGGTTCGAAGCGAACCCGATCAGCCTCTGATTCAGCGTTGTCCCCTTCGTCGGATCGCCGCCCGGAGCCGGCTCGCTCCCACAGGTTTTGCTGTGTTGCACAAAGAGTGCTGACAACTTGAATCCCTGTGGGAGCGGGCTTGCCCGCGATGGCGATTGAACGATCGAACAGGTCAGGCGTCGCCCTTGATTTCCTGATAGCGCTTTTCCAGTTCCTGGCGAATCTGCCGGCGCTGCTGGGCCTGCATATAGCGGCGCTTGTCTTCGCTGTTCTGCGGTTGCAGCGGCGGTACCGATGCAGGTTTACGCTGGTCATCCACCGCAACCATGGTGAAGAAGCAGCTGTTGGTGTGGCGCACCGAGCGCTCGCGGATGTTCTCGGTCACCACCTTGATGCCCACCTCCATGGAGGTGTTGCCGGTGTAGTTGACCGAGGCAAGGAAGGTCACCAGTTCGCCGACATGGATCGGCTCACGGAAAATGACCTGGTCCACCGACAGGGTCACCACATAGCGGCCGGCATAACGGCTGGCGCAGGCGTAGGCCACTTCGTCGAGGTATTTGAGCAGGGTGCCGCCGTGAACATTGCCAGAGAAGTTGGCCATGTCTGGGGTCATCAATACCGTCATCGACAGCTGGGCGTTTCCGGGTTCCATAGCATTCTCACGGGTCAAGGCCAGGTTTGAGGGACGCACCTCTGCGGGTGCCTCAGCGGTTTTTTCAAACTAACAGTTATCGGGACGCCGGGTGCGGAGTCGCCGTCACGCCGGATCGATCTGTTTCCATATATTGCACCGCCTTTCTGCCAGAAGTCGCGGTGTTACCCTGCAAAAAAGCTCTGTCTCAGGGCATTTCCTACACGCGATCCAGATATTTGTTCTGCTCGATCAGACTTTTCCTGCGTCCGGGATCGAGCAATGCCATCCAGGGAGTCTCACGCCATGCATGCCATCAGTTTCATTCAGGATCTGGCAGTGATCATGTTGATCGCAGGCGTGGTAACCGTGGTTTTCCATCGCCTGAAACAACCAGTGGTGCTGGGCTACATAGTCGCTGGCTTCATCATTGGCCCGCACACCCCGCCATTCGGCCTGATCCATGACGAACAAACCATCAAGACCCTGGCCGAACTCGGCGTGATATTCCTGATGTTCTGCCTGGGCCTGGAGTTCAGCCTGCGCAAGTTGTTCAAGGTCGGTGCCACGGCATTCATCGCGGCGTTCCTGGAAATCGTGTTGATGATCTGGATCGGCTACGAGATTGGGCGCTGGTTCGAGTGGAACACCATGGATTCACTGTTCCTCGGCGCGATCCTGGCGATTTCCTCGACCACCATCATCGTCAAGGCACTCAATGACCTGAAGTTGAAGAACGAGCGGTTTGCACAGCTGATATTCGGTGTCCTGATCGTCGAAGACATTCTGGGCATCGGCATCATCGCGCTGCTGTCCAGCATCGCCGTCAGCGGTACGGTCAGCTCCGGCGAAGTGTTTTCTACAGTCGGCAAACTGTCGCTGTTCATGATCGTCGCATTGGTCATCGGCATTCTGATGGTGCCGCGTTTGCTGGCCTACGTGGCCAGATTCGAGAGCAACGAAATGCTCCTGATTACCGTGCTGGGCCTGTGTTTTGGCTTTTGCCTGCTGGTGGTCAAGCTTGAGTACAGCATGGTTCTCGGGGCGTTCCTGATCGGTGCGATCATGGCTGAATCCCGGCAACTGCTGAAAATCGAGCGCCTGATTGAACCGGTTCGCGATCTTTTCAGTGCGATTTTCTTTGTGGCCATCGGGCTGATGCTCGATCCGGCAATCCTGCTGCAATACGCCTGGCCAATTGCCGTAATCACCGTAGCCGTGGTGCTCGGCAAGATGTTGTCCTGTGGCCTGGGTGCGTTTATCGCCGGTAATGACGGACGCACCTCACTGCGAGTCGGGATGGGTCTTTCACAGATTGGCGAATTCTCTTTCATCATCGCGGCACTCGGCATGACGTTGCAGGTTACCAGCAACTTTTTATACCCCGTGGCTGTGGCGGTTTCGGTGATCACGACCTTGCTGACGCCTTATCTGATCCGCGCGGCTGATCCATTGTCTATCAAGCTCGCCGGCGCCATGCCGGAACGACTGGGGCGAGTGTTGGGGATGTATGGCGAATGGCTGCGCAGCATCCAGCCTCAGGGTGAGGGGGCGTTGCTGGCGTCGATGATTCGGAGGATTTTGCTGCAGGTGGGAGTGAATCTGGCGCTCGTGATTGCGATCTTCTTAACAGGTGCGTTCCTCGCCGAGCGCGTATCGGCTTACCTGCAAGGCTGGATCAGTGACCCGAGCTGGCAGAAGGCATTGATCTGGGGTGGGGCGCTGTTGTTGTCACTGCCTTTCTTGATTGCGGCGTACCGCAAGCTCAAGGCGCTGTCGATGTTGCTGGCGGAAATGGGCGTCAAGCCAGAGATGGCCGGGCGCCACACACAGCGAGTGCGCCGGGTGATCGCCGAAGTGATCCCGATCCTGTCGCTGCTGGTGATCTTTTTGCTGCTGGCAGCCTTGTCGGCCAGTATTTTGCCGACCAACAAGTTGCTGGTACTGATCGCCGTGGTTGCGGCCGCCGTGGCGGCGCTGCTGTGGCGCTGGTTCATTCGTGTGCACACGCGGATGCAGGTGGCGTTGCTGGAAACCCTCGACAATCACAAGGAGTCGTCCGGGCATTGACCACCCTGCAGCGTTCGCCGGGTCAGCTTTCCAGCCAGACGTCCCGCGCCCAGTGCCATACGGATTCCCAGGACTCTTCGGTGATCAGCTCTTCTTCGCCCGACCACAGCACCACCGTGCCGTCTTCTTCGACGCAGTAGTAGTTGTCGCCGTCCTGGCAAATCGGGATCAGATCCCGTGGTACGCCAGCATCCCAGGCATTTGCGGCCACATCGGGCAGGTAGGTATGCGATTGCGGGTCAGTGACGGTCACGGGTTCAAGACTGCCGTAAACCACATCGCTGACGGTCAGCAGGAATTCCTTGAAGACGAACGGAATGTTGATGAAGAGTTCTTCTTCGACCTCTACCAGTTGATCTTCGTCGGGCAACTCCAAGGGGACCGGTACCGGTTCGTTGGCTTCACGCAGTTGTTCGATGATTTCTTCCACGTCCGGGATCCTCTTGCTTGTATGGCGCGGTTTATATGGGGCGGTTTATACAGTAGCTCGCTATAGATGCAACCGCGAAATAGAAAACCCCAGCCGAAGCTGGGGTTTTGTTTACAGCAAGTGAAACGCTGAGGGTGATCAGCCGTTCTGGCGGATACCGGCCACCAGCCAAGGCTGGTTTTCGCCCTGGGCGCGTTCCATGTTCCAGCTTTCGCTGAAGACTTCGCCCTGGTCGAAACGCGAGGTTTTCGACACGCCAGTGAAGGTCAGGGTGGCGATGGTCTTGTCGGCGCGATCGTCCACACCGTCCAGCTGTACATTGAGGTTATCAATGTAGGTGGACTGGAAACCGTCGCCCAGGTCGGCACGTTCGCGCTTGAGGAACTCCAGCATTTGCGGAGTGACGAATTCGGCGATCTTGTCCATTTCGTTGGCGTCCCAGTGCTGTTGCAGGGACTGGAAGTGATTGCGAGCCGCTTCGACGAAGGTCCTTTCGTTGAACCAGGCTGGAGCATTGATCACAGGACGGGCGGCAACAGGTGCAGCCGAGCCACCGAAGATCGAACCGCCGGCAGGCTTTTGCTCGAACGCTTCACGCTGCATCGGCGCATGACCGGCCGGAGCGTAGTGCTCCTGCTGCTTGCGACGACGGGCGGCGATAAAGCGGAAGATCAGGAACGCGATGACGGCCATGATCAGGATGTCGAAGATCTGCATGCCCTGGAAGCCGCCACCCATGAACATGGATGCCAGCAGGCCACCAGCGGCGATACCGGCCAGAGGGCCGAGCCAGCGCGAAGCGCCACCGGCTTTGGCAGCGGCGCCAGCGGCACCGGCAGCACCAGCGGTCGCCGCGGCGCCGCCCATGCCTGGAGAAGAAGGAGCCATCTGGCTGGTCTGGTGCGTCGGCGCAGCGCCTGCGCTTTTGCCACCACCGAAGCGCTTGGCGGCATTGACGTCGAGACTCATCGTCAGGCCGATGCACAACGCCATGGCGATGCTAAGAAAACGTTTCATAAAGGGAATTCCCATTTGTGGAAGGCACGCGCGCCATGTTGCACAGCTGAAGTGTTACTGGCTAGCGGCAGAGTGTTTCGGGCTTTTGCCTGACAGTTCGTGTTCAGCTTCAGTCAGCGCAACAGGGCCTTTTGACTTTGATATGTCAGATGAGTGGATAAGTTTTGTAGGACGCTTACCTAGCGTCGCAACGCCAGCATGACGACCCCGGCCGTGATCAGACCGATTCCGCCCCATTGGCGCAGGTCGAGTTTTTCTCCCAGCAGAACCACGCCCAGTATGGCGACCAGCACCACGCTGAGTTTGTCCACCGGAGCGACCAGTGAGGCCGGACCGACCTTGAGCGCGCGGAAATAGCAGATCCACGATGCACCGGTGGCCAGGCCTGACAACAACAGGAACAGGTAGCTCTTCGCAGAGATCGATCCCAAGGACTGATATTGGCCCGTGGCGTACAAAATCAAGGCCAGGCTGACCAATACCACGATCGTACGCAGCAGGGTGGCGAAGTCGGAATTGACGTTTTCAATGCCGACTTTCGCGAAAATGGCGGTCATCGCTGCGAACGCCGCCGATAACAGGGCCCAGAATGTCCAGGAAGAAAAAAAGCCTGAGCCCATGTCGTTAAGTGCCTTTAGTCAGATAAACCCACAGAAAAGCATCCGGCGTGTCTTTAGATGGCTTCCAGCTTGGCATAACCGAGCATCAGCCACTTGCTGCCTTCGCTGAAGTTCACCTGCACCCGGGCCTGGGCCCCGGCGCCTTCGAAGTTGAGGATCACGCCGTCGCCGAAGATCGAGTGGCGCACAGTCTGGCCCAGGCTGAAGCCGGTTTGCGGAATCTCGCTGCCGCTGAACAGGTTGCTGCCACTCATCGACTGGTTGCCGCCGAACGGACGGCTGACGCTATTGGACAGCCGCACCTCCTGAATCAGGCCTTTCGGAACTTCGCGTACGAAGCGCGACACCTTGTTGTAGGTCTCGCTGCCATAAAGGCGTCGGGTTTCGGCGTAGGTCATCACCAGATTCTGCATGGCCCGGGTGATACCGACGTAGGCCAAACGACGCTCTTCCTCAAGGCGGCCGGGTTCTTCCAGGCTCATCTTGTGCGGGAACAGGCCTTCTTCCATGCCCACCAGGAACACGTAAGGGAATTCCAGGCCCTTGGCGCTGTGCAAGGTCATCAGCTGGATGCTGTCTTCGTGCTCGTCGGCCTGGGTATCGCCGGCTTCCAGCGACGCATGACCGAGGAAGGCGGCGAGCGGCGTCAGGTCTTCGTCCTCTTCGCTGTTTTCGAAGTTGCGCGCGGCGCTGACCAGTTCCTCAAGGTTTTCTACCCGGGCCTGGCCTTTCTCGCCTTTTTCCGCTTCGTGATAGGCGATCAGCCCTGACTGCTCGATGACGGTCTGGGTCATCAGGTGCAGTGGCATTTCCATGCACTTGGCGGCGAGATTCTCGATCAGCTCGATAAATGCACCAAGGGCACCGGCCGCACGACCGGTCAGGCCTTTGTTGGCCACCAGTTGGCGCATCGCTTCCCACATCGACACATCGCTGTGGCGTGCATGATCGCGGATCGCTTCGACGGTTTTTTCGCCAATGCCACGGGCCGGCACGTTGATGACCCGTTCCAGCGCCGCGTCGTTGCCCCGTCCTTCAAGTAACCGCAGATAAGCCATGGCGTTCTTGATTTCGGCGCGTTCAAAGAAGCGCTGACCGCCATAGATGCGGTAGGGAATGCGCTCGCGCAGCAAGGCTTCTTCCAGAACTCGCGACTGGGCGTTGGAGCGGTACAAGATCGCGATATCGCTGCGAGACAAGCCGGTTTTCAGCGCACTTTCGATGGTTTCGACAACGTAGCGTGCTTCGTCGTGTTCGTTGAAGGCGGCGTACAGGTTGATCGCTTCGCCGTCGCCGCCGTCCGTCCACAGTTCCTTGCCCAGGCGCCCGGTGTTATTGGCGATCAAGGCGTTGGCGGCCTTCAGGATGCCGGCGGTGGAGCGATAGTTCTGCTCCAGGCGAATGGTCTCGGCGTCCGGGAAGTCTTCGGAATACTGGTAGATGTTCTCGATTTTCGCGCCACGCCAGCCATAGATCGACTGGTCGTCGTCGCCCACCACCATCAGGCTGTCGCCACCCTTGGCCAGCAGGCGCAACCAGGCGTACTGCACGGCGTTGGTGTCCTGGAACTCGTCCACCAGGATGTGCCGGAAACGTTTTTGATAGTGAGCGAGCAGGCCCGGGTGATCGCGCCACAGATCGAGGGCGCGCAGCAGCAGCTCGGAGAAGTCGATGACACCCGCACGCAGGCAGGCGGCCTCGTAGGCTTCATAGATGCCGCGCATGGTCGCCAGGAACAGGTCACCGCTGGCTTGAATGTGTTGCGGACGCAGGCCTTCGTCTTTCTGCCCGTTGATGAACCATTGGGCCTGGCGGGCCGGCCAGCGCTGTTCATCCAGGCCGAGCTCGCGGATCACCCGCTTGACCAGCCGTTGCTGGTCGTCGCTGTCGAGAATCTGGAACGTCTGGCTCAAGCCCGCTTCCTGCCAGTGCGCCCGCAACAGGCGGTGCGCCAGGCCGTGGAAGGTGCCGACCCACATGCCGGCCGGGTTGATACCCATCAACTGCTCGATGCGCTGGCGCATCTCGGCAGCAGCCTTGTTGGTGAAGGTCACCGACAGGATGGAGTGGGGCGAGGCGTTTTCGACCTGGATCAACCAGGCGATACGGTGCACCAGCACTCGGGTTTTACCGGAACCAGCACCGGCCAGGACCAACTGACGACCCACGGGGGCCGCTACGGCCTGGCGTTGGGCATCGTTGAGGGAGTTCAGCAGAAGGGAGAGATCATCGCGCATCAGGGCATTCTAGGGGGACGCGACACACCGGGCAAACTCCGCTTCGCTTTAGCCGATGAAAGTTATGCGAAGGACGACCGGTCGGTCATCGTCTGCGGGCGTTGGCCGGGCTTGCCTCCAGCGTTTTCACCGGGCGTCGGCGGCTGAAAAATTTGGCGATTTATTGATCAGCAGCAGTTTGGTCCGGGCAATTGCTTGTGTATGCTCCGAGCAGTTTCGGGCTCGTGCTCATCATTATAAGAACAAGAACATCGCCTATGACCCTCAGCTTCGACCTGTCGGGCCCCACTGTGGAACCCCGGGAGATCCGTAAACAGTACGCCATGGAAATGGCGGTCGAACGCACGCGCCTGTTGTATCAGGGCTCGCTGCTACCCACGTTGTTCATGTTGATCAATGGCCTGGTCTGCGCCGGTTTGCTCTGGAGTCCGCAGCGCTATGTCCTGGTCAGTGTCTGGCTGGTGTGGTTGTTGTCACTGGTGGCATTGCGGGTGATTCAGGTCGCAGCCTTCGATTCTGCCATTCCCGATCGACAGGCCAATCCCGTTTGGCGACGGATGTTTTTGCTGGGCTCCGGTCTCACCGGTCTGACCCTGGCCGGCGCCGGCATTGCCCTGGCTCCCGCCGATAATTTCATTCAGCAAGCCTGGGTCTTCGGCCTCATCGGTGCCGCAGCGCTCTCGGCCAGCGTGGCTTATGCAGTCAGTTTGCCGGCTTTTCTGTCTTTCACCTTGCCCTGCCTGTTGCCGGCCATCGCCTATATGTTTTTTGGGGGAGACGATCAGCAGCACGGTTGGGGCTGGTTCGGGCTGATTCTGCTCGGTGCATTGAGCGTGGTTGCCTGGCAGGTCAATCGATTGATTGATCGTGGCTTGATGCGACGCTTTCAGAATCAGGCACTGATCGAACATCTTCAGCACGCGCAAAGCTGCAGCGAACAGCTCAATCAGAAACTGGCCAGGGAAATAGAGCAGCGCCGACGCGCCGAGGACGAGTTGCGGGAAATTCAGATCGATCTGGAAAACCGTGTCGCTCAACGCAGCCTGGAGCTGGACGTCGCCAACCAGGCACTGAGCAAGAGTGAGGCGCGTCTGGCGCTGGCATTGAAGGCCAGTGAGCTGGGGTTGTGGGACTGGAATCTGCAAACCGACGAAGTCCATCACACGCAGATTCAGGAACTGTTCGGCCTGGAGCCGGACCAGGTCACGGCATTACTGCGTCACCTCAAGCCGCGTCTGCATCCCGAGGATCTTCCTGCGTTGAAGAGGGCGCTGGTCGAGCACATGAAGGGCCGCACCGAGGACTACCAAGTCGAGTATCGCGTACGGCATGGCGATGGCCACTGGGTCTGGATCGAGGACCGTGGGCGGGCGGTCGAGCATGCCGAGAACGGCCGGGTGATTCGCATGGTCGGCACTCGCCGTGACATCAGTGCCAGCAAAGGCCTGGAAGATCAGCGGCAACTGGCAGCGACCGTATTCGAAGCGGCCAGCGAAGGGATCGTGATTTTCGATCCGAACTACGCCTTGATCGCGGTCAATCAAGCCTTCAGTCGAGTGACCGGCTATGACATCGAGGACATGATCGGACGTAATGTCGTCGAGTTGCCATGCAGTCGCGATGCGCGTCGGCATTACGCCGCAATACATCAGGCGCTGGAACAGCAAGGCAGCTGGCAGGGCGAACTGGTGGAAACCCGCAAGAACGGCGAGATGTACCCGCAATGGCTGCAACTGAATGCTGTGCGCGATACCCGGGGAAATGTCAGCCATATTGTGGGTTTCTTCGCTGATCTCTCCGCCCGCCGGGAATCCGAAGAACGGATGCGCTATCTGACCCATTACGACGAACTTACCGGTCTGGCCAACCGCTCGATGTTCCGTGAACGCCTCAGCGAGGCTCATCAACGAGTGAGGCAGGGCGGTTATCGCAGCCTGGCGTTGCTGCACATCAATCTCGATCGGTTCAAGCAGCTCAATGACAGCCTGGGGCATGAAGTCGCCGACCAGTTATTGCAGAAAATGGCCCGGCGACTGGTGAATGCGTTGCCTGAGGCCGACACCATCGCGCGCCTGTCCGGTGACGAATTTGCGGTGTTGTTCAACGCCTACGGCAACCTTTCGAGCCTGGCCCGGGTGGCAACTCGTCTGGCGAGCAAGTTGCGTTTGCCGTTGACCATCGAGGGACATGAGCTGGTGGTCAGCGCGTCGATGGGCATCAGCTTGCTACCGGACAGTGCCCGGGAAATATCGGCATTGGTCAGTCAGTCGAATATGGCCATGCAGCACGCCAAACACCTGGGTGGTAATAATTTCCAGTTCTACACCGATAGCCTGCAAGCCAGCACGCTGGAGCGTTTGCAGCTGGAAAACCATTTGCGCAAGGCCGTCGAAGAGCAGCAACTGAAGGTGTTTTACCAACCCAAGCTGTGCCTTGCGACGGGCAAGTTGAATGCCGCCGAGGCGTTGGTGCGCTGGGATCATCCGACCATGGGCCGTGTGCCGCCGGGGGATTTCATCGGGTTGGCTGAAGAGACCGGTTTGATCGGCCCGATCGGTGAATTCGTGTTGCGTCAGGCCTGCTGGCAAGCCTGTGAGTGGCAGAGGCAGGGGCTTGAGCCGATCCGGGTGTCGGTCAATCTGTCGGTGCATCAGTTACGCCAAGGCAAGCTGGTCAGTCTGGTGCGACAGGTCCTGGAGGAAACCGGGCTCGCGCCGCACCTTCTAGAGCTGGAACTCACTGAAAGCCAGTTGCTCGACAGCGTCGAACATATCATCGCGACCTTCCAGCAATTGCGTGATCTGGGGGTGAAACTGGCCATCGATGATTTTGGCACGGGATATTCGTCCCTGAGCTACCTCAAGCGGATTCCGGTGGATTACGTGAAGATCGACCAGGCGTTTATCCGCGGATTGGGTGAAGGCACTGAAGATGCGGCGATTACCCGGGCAATCATTGCCATGGCCCATGGCTTGTCACTGAAGGTAGTGGCCGAAGGTGTGGAGCGGCACGAACAGCTGGAGTTCCTCAAGCATGAACGTTGCGATGAGGTGCAGGGTTATCTGATCAGCCGGCCTATCGAAGCAGAAGGGTTGGCTGCGCTGCTACGAGACCAGAACGCGAATTGAAGGAGGAAGCTTCCCGCCGGATATTTTCTGGAATCGACGGGAAGCCAGGAAGCTAGTGTCTGTTTAGCAAACGGTCACAACTTGACTAATGTGATGCACCAGTTGGCCTTCGTGGAAAATATCCACGCCTGTAACTTGTGAAGTGCCAAGAGATTTATATTCGACAAACTTTTCGGTTAATACTTGCAGATGAATTCCATCGGATTTTTCAAGCACCAGGTTCAGGCGCAATTTGGTAGTTTTATCCTGCAAGGGACTGAATTCAAGCCTTGCCGTAACGCCAGGGTTTGCAACGGTTACAGTGCCGTAAGTGCGGAAAGAAGGCGCTCCTGGCATGTTGTCTATCAGTGCTACCCAGTCTTTGGTTTCGATGATCATAGTATGTAACTCCAGTAATTGAAATTTAATGCTTCCTGCCCGGTAAATATATACTGGTTGATTCTTTTGTAAGTGATCTATTTTGATTGAGTTGTAAAGTTTTATATGTTGCTTGTTGGTTTTTTGGAGAATATATTTGCGCTGTAAGTTGTCGGCCTAATCAGGAAAGTGATGGTTGATGGGATGTAGTAGCCCGCTGGAACCTCCGCAAGACCTGCTACATGAGGCGCGGGCACGTGATATCGAGGGATTCGGTAACGCATTGAGCAGGCAAAAAGCCGATTCATGTAGTATAACTACAAGCGTGCTACATCCCCGGCACCTGCCAATAACAAAGAGTCCAGCCCTTTGAATCTGCTGCAACACATCGCCCAGTCTCGTCACCTGTTACGCAAATCGGAGCTCAAGGTCGCCGATCACGTGCTGCTTGATCCTGCGGCCGTGATGCACAGTTCCATGGCCGACCTGGCCCACAGCGTGGGCATCAGTGAGCCGACCATCGTGCGTTTTTGCCGTGCCATCGGCTGTTCCGGCTTTCAGGACCTGAAGCTGAAGCTGGCCCAGAGCCTGGCGGCAGGTGCGAGTTTCGGCCAGTTTGCGATCCATGAGGATGATTCGGTCGCCGACTACAGCCTGAAAATCTTCGACACCACCCTGCATACGCTAATGGAGGTTCGCGAGAAACTCGATCCACTGGAATTGCAGAGGGCCGTGACACTCATGTCCCAGGCCCAGCGTGTCGAGTTCTACGGCTTCGGCGCCTCGGGTGCGGTCGCGGCGGACGCCCAGCACAAGTTCTTCCGCTTGCTGCTGACGGCGGCGGCGTATTCCGACCCGCACATGCAGGCAATGTCGGCCGTGACGCTCAAGCCAACCGACGTGGCGATCTGCATTTCCCAGTCCGGGCGCTCCAAGGACCTGCTGATCACCGCCAACCTGGTGCGTGAAAGCGGTGCTTCGCTGATTACCTTGTGCCCGAGCCAGACGCCACTGGCCGAGCTGTCGACGGTCAACCTGGCGATCGATGTGCATGAAGACACTGAAATCTATACGCCGCTGACGTCGCGTATCGCCCACCTGGTGGTGATCGACGTGCTGGCGATGGGCGTGGCCATGGCGCGTGGCCCGAGCCTGGTCAACCACCTCAAGAGCGTCAAGCGCAGCCTGCGCAGCTTGCGGTTGTCGCCCAAGTCGGTGAAAGCGCTGGACGACTGATGATTCTGAGTTGAAGTATCTGAAGGTCGTTCCGACCTTATTCGCGAGCAAGCCCGCTCCCACAATTGACCGTATCCAACAGGCAGAACTCGGTCGAATGTGGGAGCGGGCTTGCTCGCGAAGGCGTCCTAAAGCCCCCTCAAGGTTCATCAGTCTGTAACGCCCGAGCCGCCAAACCGTCATCCCTGGTGCCTATCCTGAAACTCCCGTACTCGCCTTGGGAGACTCGAAATGGCCATGCCTTACGAAGAACGCAACAGCGCTGTCAAAACCCGTCGCCAGCAAGAAGATCAGCGCCGCATGGAATTCCGCCGCGCCATTGAAGATCGCTGCGAACGCCGTCAGCTTCTGGCAGAAATTGGTGATTTTCCGGAGTTGGAGCTCAACTTCTGGCAGGCAACTCCCTCGACTTCCCGTCGAAACGCTCAACCAGCGCGCTGATCTGAATCCGTTCGCTACGGATAAACGCCAGGAAGGCGTGAGCTACCGGTGACAGACGTTTCGCCTTGGCCTGCACCAGGCACCAACTGCGAAACAGTGGCAGCTCTTCAACGGGCAGCTCGATCAGCCCGCCGGTTGCCAGCTCAAGGTTCAGGGCGTGGCGCGTCAACAGCGCAACGCCCAGTCCTGCCAGTACACATTCACGCTGGGCTTCGGCAGACGAGACTTCCTGAGTCTGGTTGAAGTGCACGCGTTTCTCTTTGAAGTATTCTTCGCACGCCAGCCGCGTCCCGGAGCCGGGCTCACGCAACAGCAGCGTGTAGGGCTCGAGATCCTGCAAGCGCAGCGGTCCCATATGACACAACGGGTGATCCGGTGGCGCGACGGCGACGATCGGGTTGTTCAGGAACGGCAGGAACTCCAGGCCCATGTCCTGAGGCACCATGGACATGATCACCAGGTCGTCGCGGTTGTCCGACAAACGTCGAATGACCTGGCCGCGATTGACCACCGTCAGTTGCAGGTTCACCTCCGGGTGCTGGCGTTTGAAGGCGGCAAACAAGTGCGGCACGAAATATTTGGCGCTGGATTCCACCGCCAGTTTCAGTTGCCCCTGCAGCGAGCCCTGCATGTCCGACAGCTGCATGTCGAGGTTTTCCAGGCGCCCGAAAATATCCCGGCTGGCCCGCTGTAACGCTTCAGCCGCTTCGGTCATGTAGAGTTTTTTGCCGACGTAATCGAACAAAGGCTGGCCAATCAGCTCTTCAAGTTGACGAATCTGCAGGCTCACGGCAGGTTGTGTGAGCGACATTTCCTCGGCTGCACGACTGTACGACCGCAAATCACAGACCTCGTTGAAGATCTGCAGTTGTCGTAAAGTCATACGCATCAATGACTTACGCATTATGTGGTCGCTCTCGTCGCTGGCTGGTGAATCAACTATAAGTCTTTACTTATGCGCGACCCAATAATTATTCATTTTTGTTAATCCCTTGTGAGCGCTAGTGTGGACCTGCGACCAAATTGAAACATTTGGTCACGCGTCGACCTGGTCTAGCAGGTCGTGGGTACCACCGGCTCAAGGGAATTTCCAAGTGATAACAAAGATCCTGATCGCCAACCGTGGTGAGATTGCCGTACGAATCGTGCGTGCCTGCGCCGAAATGGGCATTCGCTCGGTCGCGATCTATTCCGACGCCGACCGCCATGCCTTGCATGTGAAGCGTGCGGACGAGGCCCACAGCATTGGTGCCGAGCCGTTGGCCGGTTACCTGAACCCGCGCAAGCTGGTGAACCTGGCGGTGGAGACCGGCTGCGATGCATTGCACCCCGGCTACGGTTTCCTTTCGGAAAACGCCGAACTGGCGGAGATCTGCGCCGAGCGCGGGATCAAATTCATCGGTCCATCGGCTGAAGTCATTCGTCGCATGGGCGACAAGACTGAAGCGCGCCGCAGCATGATCAAGGCCGGCGTGCCGGTCACCCCGGGCACCGAAGGCAACGTGTCGGGCATCGAAGAAGCCCTCACCGAAGGCGATCGCATCGGTTACCCGGTGATGCTCAAGGCCACTTCCGGTGGTGGCGGCCGCGGCATTCGTCGCTGCAACAGCCGTGAAGAACTCGAACAGGCTTTCCCTCGGGTCATTTCCGAAGCCACCAAGGCATTTGGTTCGGCGGAAGTGTTCCTGGAAAAATGCATCGTCAATCCGAAACACATCGAAGCACAGATTCTTGGCGACAGCTTCGGCAACGTGGTGCACCTGTTCGAGCGTGACTGCTCGATCCAGCGCCGCAACCAGAAGCTGATCGAGATTGCCCCGAGCCCGCAACTGACCCCGGAACAGCGTGCCTACATCGGCGACCTGTCGGTGCGTGCAGCCAAGGCCGTGGGTTACGAGAACGCCGGCACCGTGGAGTTCCTGCTCGCCGAAGGCGAGGTGTACTTCATGGAGATGAACACCCGGGTGCAGGTGGAACACACGATCACCGAAGAAATCACCGGCATCGACATTGTCCGTGAGCAGATTCGCATCGCCTCCGGTTTGCCGCTTTCGGTGAAACAGGAAGACATCCAGCACCGCGGTTTCGCGCTGCAATTCCGGATCAACGCCGAAGACCCGAAAAACAACTTCCTGCCGAGCTTCGGCAAGATCACCCGTTATTACGCGCCCGGCGGTCCTGGCGTGCGTACCGACACGGCGATCTACACCGGTTACACCATTCCACCGTTCTACGATTCCATGTGCCTGAAACTGGTGGTGTGGGCGCTGACCTGGGAAGAAGCGATGGATCGTGGCTTGCGCGCCCTCGACGACATGCGTCTGCAAGGGGTCAAGACCACCGCCGCGTATTACCAGGAAATCCTGCGCAATCCGGAATTCCGTAGCGGCCAGTTCAACACCAGCTTCGTTGAAAGCCACCCTGAACTGACCAACTACTCGATCAAGCGCAAACCCGAAGAGCTGGCCCTGGCCATCGCCGCCGCCATCGCCGCCCACGCAGGCCTGTGAGGAATAGAACAATGAGCAAGCAAATCCACGTTACCGACACAATCCTGCGCGACGCCCACCAATCGCTGCTCGCGACCCGCATGCGCACCGAAGACATGCTGCCGATCTGCGACAAGCTCGACAAAGTCGGCTACTGGTCGCTGGAGTGCTGGGGCGGCGCGACGTTCGACGCCTGCGTACGTTTCCTGAAGGAAGATCCGTGGGAGCGTCTGCGCCAATTGCGCGCCGCGCTGCCTAACACCCGTCTGCAAATGCTCCTGCGCGGCCAGAACCTGTTGGGCTACCGCCATTACAGCGACGACGTGGTCAAGGCCTTCGTTGCCAAGGCTGCAGTCAATGGCATCGACGTGTTCCGCATTTTCGACGCCATGAACGACGTGCGTAACCTGCGCGTGGCCATCGAAGCGGTGAAAGCCGCCGGCAAGCACGCCCAGGGCACCATCGCCTACACCACCAGCCCGGTGCACACCATCGAGGCTTTCGTGAACCAGGCCAAGCAAATGGAAGCCATGGGTTGCGACTCGGTCGCGATCAAGGACATGGCCGGCCTGCTGACGCCGTACGCCACAGGCGAACTGGTCAAGGCACTCAAAGCCGAGCAGTCGCTGCCAGTGTTCATTCACTCGCACGACACCGCGGGCCTGGCTGCGATGTGCCAGATGAAGGCCATCGAAAACGGCGCCGACCATATCGACACCGCAATCTCCAGCTTCGCCTGGGGTACCAGCCACCCGGGTACCGAGTCGATGGTCGCGGCCCTTAAAGGCAGCGAGTTCGACACCGGCCTGAACCTGGAGCTGCTGCAAGAGATCGGCCTGTACTTCTATGCCGTACGCAAGAAGTACCACCAGTTTGAAAGCGAATTTACCGCGGTCGACACCCGTGTACAGGTCAACCAGGTGCCGGGCGGCATGATTTCCAACCTGGCCAACCAGCTGAAAGAGCAGGGCGCACTGAGTCGCATGAGCGAAGTGCTCGCCGAAATCCCGCGCGTTCGCGAAGACCTCGGCTTCCCGCCGCTGGTAACCCCGACCTCGCAAATCGTCGGTACCCAGGCGTTCTTCAACGTGCTGGCCGGCGAACGCTACAAGACCATCACCAACGAAGTGAAGCTGTACCTGCAAGGTGGCTACGGCAAGGCGCCGGGCACCGTGAACGAACAACTGCGTCGCCAGGCCATCGGCAGCGAAGAAGTGATCGACGTTCGCCCGGCCGACCTGCTCAAGCCGGAAATGGCCAAGCTGCGCGCCGATATCGGTGCACTGGCCAAGTCTGAAGAAGACGTGCTGACCTACGCCATGTTCCCGGACATCGGTCGCAAGTTCCTCGAAGAGCGTGCGGCTGGAACCTTGACCCCTGAAGTGCTGTTGCCGATTCCGGAAGCCGGGAAAGTGGCTTCTGCGGGTGGCGAAGGCGTGCCGACCGAGTTCGTCATCGACGTTCACGGCGAAACCTACCGCGTTGACATCACCGGTGTGGGCGTCAAGGCCGAAGGCAAGCGTCACTTCTACCTGTCCATCGACGGCATGCCGGAAGAAGTGGTGTTCGAACCGCTCAACGAGTTCGTTGGCGGCGGCAGCAGCAAGCGCAAGCAGGCCAGCGCACCGGGCCATGTCAGCACCACCATGCCGGGCAATATCGTCGATGTGCTGGTCAAGGAAGGCGACACCGTCAAGGCGGGCCAGGCCGTGCTGATCACCGAAGCGATGAAGATGGAAACCGAAGTCCAGGCCGCCATCGCCGGTAAAGTCACCGCCATTCACGTGGCCAAGGGCGACCGGGTAAACCCGGGCGAAATCCTGATCGAGATCGAAGGCTGAGTTAACAGCCTCGATTCAACGCTTTAAACCTCGGGGGGGCATGTGCTCCCCTTTTTTTGCCTGCAATTGTGTTCCGCAAATAACAGTATGCACTGTGGGTCAGAGGTTGATCAGAATGCCATTCGCCATTGCCCCGTCATGGCATGGCTGCGGCTGTCGTCAGCGATTGCGCCGTTATAGCCGATACCCAAGGTATGCCGAGGCGAGAGTGACAGTTCCAGCCCAACGTCCAGGTTCAGGCTGTCACGATCCAGCGGCACGCCAGCGATGGTGTACTTTCGACCTCCCGTTATCAGTCGTTGGCGGGTTTCGGTAGAGGCCTCGCCATAGAGGTGTTTCCAGCTGGCACTGAAGCGAGGTGTCAGTCGCATGCCGTTATCCAGTGTGTTGAGTTTCGCCAGACGCAGGCCGAGAGTGCTGCTGAGGTTGCTCTGGAATTGGTCGTCGACTTTCAGTGCTGCAATACCCGCTTGTTCTGTGTAGCCGTTGCGCTGAAAACGTTGGTAGCCAAGGCCGGCGAATGGTTCGATGGTGATGTTGGCGCGGCCGAGGTTGTATCCGGCTTCAGCAAACGCCTGTTGGGTGCTGGCGTCGTACCTGCCTCTTGGGCGGTCACTGAAACCATAGAGGTCCACCTGTCGTTGAGTGCTGCCATCGTGATCGCTGTAGCTGGCGCCAAGACGCCAGGACATTGGGCCGCTCAGACGCAGGGCATATGCCCCCAAATGCCAGCTATCGAGGTCGCCATCGAGGTCACGGCTGTCCAGGTGAGACTGTGATTTACCGCCCATCATGCCGAAGCGCCATTCTTCATCAAATGCCCAATCCACTCCAAGAACCAGACCTTGGGTCGCGTATTTCATGGCGTCGTAGTCACGGTCCAGTGTGCCGCCATACCCCAATGCCTGTAGCCAGACTCGGCTGTCGTTCTTGTTGGCCACGGCCTGGCGTGACGCCTTTTTTTGACTGCTCAATCCCGAAACATTGTCCAACGAGCGCATCGCCGAGAGCATTGTGGCGCTCACCGCGCTGTCGCTGTTCAACGTAGCCTTGGCCAGGTTGGCGGGAGTGCCTGTAGCCAGTTGCTCGATAGCGTCAGACGCGTTGCTTGCATCAGCGCAACCCAACGCAAGTGCAATCGCCATGGAGAGTTGTAGTGGTCGGTATTTGAGTTGAACAGGCATCGAATTTGGCCTCTTTGTCAGAAGGCAAAACTCTATAAGGAAGGCTATTGGCAGCGATGTCAGGCGGTTCCGGCGGTGGTGCGGGGAGTGTCAGATTGTCACGTAGTCAATTGCGGGCTGTTCGAAAGGGGCAGTTTTTGCCCCTTCGAATTTACGGTTTTTCTCACAAGAAATCCGGACATGGCCGGCTATCGCAATGCCTTGAACCACTCTACGCGCGACACTCCACCAACCCCTTGACCTGCCCCGACGCTGTCTGATTCTCATCGCTCAGCCATCTTTCGAACCCGGCGCCAATCGCTGGCCATTCCGAATCGAGGATCGAATACCACGCCGTATCCCGGTTCTGCCCCTTGACCACCATGTGCTGACGGAACACACCCTCGAAACTGAAGCCCAATCGCTCGGCCGCGTATTTGGAGCGGGCGTTGGCGTTGTTGCACTTCCACTCCAGGCGACGGTAGCCGAGGGCGAAGGATTCCCTGGCCAGCAAATAAATCGCCTCGGTACTTTTCGGCGAGCGTTGCATCGGCGCGCCGAAGGTGACGTGGCCGATTTCGATGCGGCCCTGGGACGGAACAATCGACATCAGGCTGAGGATGCCCTGCACTTCACCGCTGGCGCGATCGATCACGCTGAAGAAGTAAGGGTCGCTATTGGCCGCATGGTTGTTCAGCCAGTCATTGAACGCGCTGCGCTCGGGGAAGGGGCCGTAAGGCAGGTAGTCCCAAAGTTTCGGGTCGGCGCCGGGGCCTTGCAGGGCTTTGAACAAATCATCGCCATGGCGCGCCGGGTCGAGTTTTTCCAGGCGGATGAAACGCCCCTCGATGGTTTGCACGGTCGGTGCCGGGACGCCTTTCCAGTCGGTGAGTGAAGTCGACATGCTGTTCTCCTTGAACCTTAAATGGCTTTGCGAAACTGGATGAAACCGGGCCGTTCGGCGATGCGCTCGTAGAGCTGGATCGCGGTGGCGTTGGTTTCGTGGGTCAGCCAATGCACCTTGCAGCAACCATCGGCCTTGGCGGTGGTGTAGACAAATTCGATCAACTGGCGGCCGACGCCGGTGCCACGGGTTTGCGGCGCCACCAGCAAGTCTTGCAGGTAGCAGGAGTTTTCGATGCTCCAGTTCGAACGATGGTAGATGAAATGCACCATGCCCACCGCCTTGCCGTCGGCCCAGGCGAGGGCTGCGTGAGTCGTCTCGCCCGGGTCGAGCATGCGTTGCCAGGTGCTTTGGGTGACGGCTTCAGGCAGTTCCGTGTTGTAGAAGCGCAGGTAGGCCTGCCATAGCGGCAGCCACGCAGCATAGTCGTTGGCGCTGACCTGGCGGATCTCGATCTGGCTCATGTTCATTCCTTAACGCATCAAGTGGGCGAGGGCCTGGTCGTGCACATCAGGGCTGGCACTCAGCCCCTCGCGCACGCCGGCAATGTCTGCGGGGCTACGGTTCTGGCTGAGCTTGCGTTTGCCTTCCAGGCGCTCGATCGGCACGGCAAAACCGACGATGGCCTTGAGCATGCCGTCGATGTAGTCGGCGGGGGCATCGGCGACCTTCCATGGCTGGGCGCGGCCAGCCTCATGGCGATCGGTGAGGGTACTAACGATGTCGAGCAGCCGCCCGCCATCACTGAATGTTTCGGCGCGGCCATAGGCGTGGACGGCGACGTAGTTCCAGGTCGGCACGACTTTGCCGTGCTCGGCCTTGCTCGGGTAAAAGCCAGGGCTGACGTAGGCATCGGCACCGGAGAAAATCAGCAGGGCTTCAGCACCGTCGCGCAGGTCTTTCCACTGCGGATTGGCCTTGGCCAGATGCCCGTACAGCGTGCCGTTCGGACCCTGTTCGCGATGGAGCAACACCGGTATGTGGCTGGCTTGCAGACCGTGCTCGCCATGAGTCACCAATATGGCGAGGCGGGTGGCGAGGATCAATTCGTGTAATTGGGACAAGTCATCGATGGCAAAGGCGCGTGGCGTGTACATGGAAAAGTTTTCCTTGGCGAATGCCTGCATCCTAGGCAGGCTATTGGTCTGTTGTAAGAGCCATTAATGACCAATTTTGTAGGTCCATTGTCATGTCGGATTCTCAGTCGCTGTCCTTGTCGTTCAATCCGGCGGGAATTGAACTTGATCGCCGTCAGGGGCTGAGTCGCCAGCTCTATCAGGCACTGCGCATCCGCGTGCTCGACGGTCGGCTCGCCAGTGGCACGCGTTTGCCGGCCAGCCGTGATCTGGCGGCGGCATTGGCGATTTCCCGCAACAGTGTGGTTCGAGCCTACGATCAGTTGTACGCCGAAGGATTCATCGAAGGGCGGGTCGGCGACGGGACGTATGTCGCCCAATTGCCGCAAAGTGCATTGCCGGCAAAAAAACTATCCACAAAAGTATCCACAGGGTTGTCAACAGGCTTACCCACAACCTTATCCACAAATTGGCTGGATTTACCTGTGGATTCATCCAGCAAAGTTATCCACAGCGGTGCGTTGGGGCGGGTTGAAAAGAACCATTTGGCGATGCCGCCAAGTGGTCCGCCCAGGGCATTTCGGGTGGGTGTTCCGGCATTCGACCTGTTTCCGTTCGAGGTCTGGGCCAAGCTGAATGCGGCTTTCTGGCGTAAACCGGATCTGCAGCAGCTGTGCTATGGCGATCCGGCAGGCGATGCGCGCCTGCGCGGGATGATCGCTGCGTACTTGCGCAGTTCACGGGGTATGCAATGCACAGCTGAGCAAATTGTGATCACCAGTGGCGCACAGCAGGGGATCAGCCTTTGTGCACAGCTGTTGGTGGAGCCGGGCGACGGCGTGGCGATCGAAAATCCGGGTTACCGTGCGGCGGGTCATGCCTTCGCCGTGGCCGGGGCGCGCTTGCACGGGGTGGCGGTGGACAGCGAGGGCATCGACTGTGCGCAACTGGCGGGGCTCACTGATTGCCGTCTCACTTACGTCACGCCTTCCCATCAATACCCCTGCGGCGTGGTCATGAGCCTGGCCCGGCGCCTGGAGTTGCTGGCCTGGGCGGAGCGCACCCAGGGCTGGATCGTCGAGGACGATTACGATGGCGAGTATCGATACAGCGGCGCGCCTCTGGCACCGTTGGCGGCACTCGATCGCCAGGGGCGAGTACTGTACGTCGGGACGTTCGGCAAGGTTGCGTTTCCGGCATTGCGCCTGGGTTATCTGGTGCTGCCGCCAGGTTTGGTGGATGCGTTCGCGCAACGGCGCGCGGTGGATGTGCGGCATTCCGAAGTGAGCACTCAGGCGGTGATGGCCGAGTTCATGGCCGCCGGGCATTTCCAGCGTCATATCCGGCGCATGCGGCGTGCGGCGCTGAGCCGGCGCAATGCCTTGCTCAATGGTTGGCCGCAGGATATTCCAGGCATCGGTAAGCTGCCCACCGTCGCCGCGGGACTGCACATGACAGTGCCGGTCGACAGCGTGGCCCGTGAACGCGAGCTGATCGAGTTAGCGAGCAGTGTCAATGTCGAGGTCAACGGCTTGAGCAGTTATTGGCTGCCGGAGTCCGCAACCCCAATGGATCAACGCGCCGGTCTGGTGCTGGGTTTTGCCGCAGTGCCCGAAAAGGCGATCGAGGCGGCGCTGCAACGGTTGCGGGCGGTGTGGCCTGCTGGCTGAAGCGCGGGCAAAAAAAGACCTGCGTAAACGCAGGTCTCGATGGCGACGGGAACGACGCGGTTGTCAGGTCCCGGACTTGATCTTGGTCCAGGCCCGGGTCCGCGCACGTTCGGCATCGCGCGGCAGCGGTTGCAGGGTGTAGAGCGTGCCCATCGCCGCTTCGGTCGGGTACAGGTTCGGGTTGGTGCGAATCGCCGGGTCGACCAGTTCCGTGGCGTCCTTGTTCGGGTTCGGGTAGCCGACGAAGTCGCTGACCGGTGCGATCACCTGGGGTTGCAGCAGATAGTTGATGAAGGTGTAGGCGTCTTCCGGGTTCTTCGCGCCCTTCGGGATGGAGAGCATGTCGAACCAGATCGGTGCGCCTTCCTTGGGCAGGCGCATGTCGACGACCACGCCGTTCTTGGCTTCCTTGGCGCGGTTGGCGGCCTGGGAGAAGCTGCCGGAGTACCCGACCGCCACGCAGATGTCGCCGTTGGCGATGTCGGCCATGTACTTGGAGGAGTGGAAGTAGGTGACGTACGGACGGATCTTCATCAACAGCGCTTCAGCCTTGTCGTAGTCCGCAGGCTTTTTGCTGTTGGGGTCCAGGCCAAGGTGTTGCAGGGCCAGCGGCAGGATCTCCGACGGTGAGTCGAGCAGGGCCACGCCACACTGCTTGAGCTTGCTGATGTTTTCTTCCTTGAAGATCAGGTCCCAGCTGTCCACCGGTGCATTGTCGCCAAGCATCGCCTTGACCTTGGCCGGGTTGAAGCCGATCAGGATGGTGCCGTACATGTAGGGCACGGCGAACTTGTTGCCCGGGTCGTTGGCCTCGATCAGCTTCATCAGCTTCGGATCGAGATGGTTCCAGTTCGGTAGCTTGCTGCGGTCCAGTGGCTGGAACACGCCGGCTTCGATCTGCTTGGCAAGGAACACGTTGGACGGCACCACCACGTCGTAGCCGGAGTTGCCGGTCAGCAACTTGGCCTCGAGGGCTTCGTTGGTGTCGAAGATGTCGTAGACCAGTTTGGTCTGGGCGTTCTGCGCCTTGAAGTCTTCCAGGGCCTTGGGGGTGATGTAGTCGAACCAGTTGTAGACGCGCAGCGTGCGTTCTTCAGCGTGCGCGGCACCACTGAGCAGCGTGGCGCACAGCGCGGGAGCGATAAAGCGCTTGAGTCTGTTCATTGTTGTTTTCCTCACTGGGCGCTTTCAAAGCCTTCGAGTACGTTCACGGCGTTGATGCCGATTTCTTCCACCGCATAACCGCCTTCCATCACGAACAGCGTCGGTTTGCCGAGCGCCGCGATGCGCTTGCCCATGGCCAGATAGTCCGGGCTGTCGAGTTTGAATTGCGAGATCGGATCGTCCTTGAAGGTGTCGACGCCCAGGGACACGACGATGATGTCGGCAGCGTAGTTGTCGATCTCTTTGCAGGCCTGCTCCAGCGCCGCACTCCAGGTGTCCCAGCCCGAGCCTGCGGCCAGTGGATAGTTGAAGTTGAAGCCTTCGCCGGGACCTTCGCCCAGCTCGTCTTCATAGCCGAGGAAGAACGGAAACTCGGCTTCCGGGTGACCGTGGATCGAGGTGAACAGCACATCGCTGCGCTCGTAGAAAATCGACTGGGTGCCGTTGCCGTGGTGGTAATCGACGTCGAGGATCGCGACCTTTTTATGGCCTTGATCGAGGAACGCTTGCGCTGCGATGGCAGCGTTGTTTAGGTAGCAATAGCCGCCCATCAAATCGCTGGCGGCGTGGTGTCCCGGTGGACGGCACAGGGCGAAAGCTGAACGGGCGCCGCGCTGGATTTCCGCCTGGGCGGTCAGCGCCACTTGCGCTGCGCTGTACGCCGCTTGCCATGTGCCCGCGGTGATCGGGGCGCCACCGTCGAAGCTGTAGTAACCAAGCTGGCCATGCAGGCTGGTGGGTTTGATTTGGCGCAGGGTACGAGCCGGCCAGGTGTAGGGCAGCAGATCGCCGTCGGTGTTGAATTCGGTCCAGCGTGCCCAGGCACCCTTGAAGAACTCGAGATAGTCACGACTATGGATGCGCGCGATGGGCTCCAGGCCGAAATCCTTCGGTGCTTCGACGGGGCCCAGTTCCTGGTTTTTTACCCGTTGCAGGACGTGGTCGGCACGCGATGGCATCTCGAAGCAGGGCTTGAGTTGACCATCGATCAATTCACAACGGCCGTGGTGCAGGTGGTGATCATCCGAGTAGATCGTCAGCATTTCTTGTTCTCCGCAGGCTGATTCGGTTGCACACAGTCTTGCGGCGCGCAGGGTTTAGGAGAACGGCAGGAAAGGCCAAAAGGGGATCGATGTGGCCAAAAAATCTGACCGAAATTCGCCCCTTGTTGGCGCAAGGGTTGTCAGTGCGGCCTGAACTGACTCGGCGCGACACCGCTCCAGCGCACAAAGGCATGGCGAAAACTGGCGGTCTCGCTGAAGCCCAGGGCCTCGGCGATTTGATAGATCGGCAGTTGATCCTCACACAGCATTTGCTTGGCCTGCTCAAAGCGCAGTTCGTCGAGCAGCTCCTGGTAACTACAACCCATGTCCTTGAGATGCCGGCGCAAGGTCCGCGCCGAGCAATTCATCTGCTCGGCCAGGCCTTCCAGCCCCGGCGCTGCATTCAATTGCGCGCTGAGCAATTGGCGAATCCGCCCGAGCCAGGCCTGGCGCCCGGTGAACTCGATGTTCTGTTTGCGGCAGCGTTCGGCCATGGCTTGATGGGTGATCACATCGGCCAGCGGCAACGGCTGCTCGAGCCAGCGCTTGTCAAAGGCGAAGGCATTGTTGCGTGCGCCGAAATGCACAGGGCAATCGAAGTGTTCGGCGTAGCTCGTTTCGTAGTCGGGCGCGGTATGTTCGAAGCGTGCGCCGAGCAAGGGCAAGGGATGGCCAAGCAAATCGTCGCAGGTGACTTTCAGCGACACCAGGCAGAACTCGGCATTGAACACCGCCATGGCCGGGCTCTCGCGGTAATCGGCGGCGGCGAACCAGATGCGCTCGCCATCGTCCTCCAGACTCAGCTCGAACAGTGTTCCCAGCAGCGCCGGATAACGCATCGCCAGACGCAAAGCGTCACCGAAGGTGGCACTGGTGAGCAAGGCGTAACCGAGTATGCCGTAGCAGGAAACGTGCATCCGCCGGCCCAGTTCCAGGCCGATGTCACGCTTGAGGGCGACGGCGTTGGCACAGACCTGCATTTCCTGATTGGTGGTGATGCGTGTGTCTGCGCGGTTCAGATCCGCCGCACTGATGCCGCTGCCGGCCAGCAGCGCCTCGCTGGACAAGCCTTGTGCCTTGAAGGCATCGAGTACCAGGGAGACGGCGTTGAGGGTGGTGAGGTGGGAGTGAAGCATAAGGACTTCCAGCCTTGGGATGGCTGGAGCACAGCAAGTTATATGCCGAGGCACAAAAACTGTAGGAGCGAGCTTGCTCGCGAAAAACTCAAAGGCGCCGCTGGGCATCTGGTTTTACGCGTTATCGTTCACGACCATCGCGAGCAGGCTCGCTCCTACAGGTGTTTTGTGTGGTGTCAGCTCAGTTCGCCGCACAGGTCCAGTTCAACGAGACGGCGAACTTCAGCCGTTTCAAGACCCGCACCGAGCAACCCGTGCAACTTGCCAAACGCAGCCTCACGAGTCATGCCGCCACCAGACAACAGACCGGCGTCACGCAAGCGGCTGCCTGCCTCGTACACGTCGAGCTTCACGCCACCTTCATGGCATTGCGTGACCGCGACCACCACCACGCCATTGTCCCGTGCCCGACCGAGGCTGGCGAGAAACCCGGGGTTGTCGCTGGGCCCGGTACCGCTGCCATAACATTCCAGCACCAGACCCTGGATACCGCTGTTGAGCAGGCCATCCAGTTGTTCGGAGCCGATGCCAGGAAACAGCGGCAATACCGCGACCTTCGCCAATTGCTTCGGCTGGTTGTAGTTCAATTGCGCCGGTATCGAGGCAGCTTTCAGACCACCACCCTGACGCACCAGCCGCTTGAACGGATGACGGCCAAAACTGCGTACCTTGGCGCAGCGGGTCGGGTCCAGCAGTTCGCCATGGAAGTACAGATGCACGCCCGGCGCTATGCCCTGACCCAGTGCAACCAGCGCGCCGCCGAGGTTTTCCCAGGCGTCGCTGTCGGTGACGCCGGCCGGCAGCATGGAGCCTGTGAAGCACACGCGGGCATGCAGGCCGAGCAGCTGGAAACTCATGGCGGCGGCACTGTAGGCCAGGGTGTCGGTGCCATGCAGGATCAGCACGCTGTCGCAGCCCTGGACATCCACCGCATCGACTACCGCTTCACGCAGCTGCTGCCAATACATCGGGGTCATGTTGGCGCTGTCGATCAGCGGCGACATCTCGCGAAAGCGCCACTGTGGTACCACCAGATCGGGTTGGCTGTGCAGATACTCTCGCATCCGCGCTTCGAAACCGGATGCCGGGGCCAGGCCATGGGCGCTGGCCTGCATGCCGATGGTGCCGCCGGTGTAGAGCACCATGACGTGCTGGGCGGCAGGGTAGGTCGAGGATTTCATGGAGACTCTCCGGGAGCGATGACGTCCCTTGTGGGAGCGAGCCTGCTCGCGAAAGCGGTGTATCAGCCAACATCAATGTCGTCTGACACTCCCTCTTCGCGAGCAGGCTCGCTCCCACAAGGCGTTTTGCGCACTTTAACCGATCAGCGTTGCGCTGCGGGTACGCCTTGTGGCTCTGCTTCAGCCTTGGCGGCTGGTGCTGGCGGGTTCGCCGGCCAGGCTTTCAGGTCCAGGTCCAGATCCGGGAATTTGCTCGAATCGAATACCGGTGTGGTGATGCCTGCGGCGCGCTGGTCATCGTAGTCACGCAGGATGCGCATGCCGACCTTGAACAGCAGGAACAAGGCGATCAGGTTGACGAACGCGAGCATGGTCATGGTGATGTCGGCGAAGGCGAACACCGTGCCGAGGTTTTCGATGGCACCCCAGAAAATCAGGACCAATACCAGTGCGCGATAGCCCATCAGCGCCTTGCGGTTTTCACCGATCAAAAAGCGCAGGTTGCTCTCGCCCAGATAGTAGTTGTAGAGGATCGAGGTGAACACGAACAACGCCAGGGCCACGGAGATGAACATCCGGCCCCAGTCACCGACCACGGCGGCCAGCGAGTTCTGGGTCAGGGCAATGCCGTCGCCTTCGAAGCCCGGAGTGTAGAAACCCGAGAGCAGGATCAGCAGCGCGGTGCAGGTGCAGATCACGAAGGTGTCGAGGAACACGCTGAACGCCTGCACCACACCCTGTGCCACCGGGTGCTCGACCGCCGCGACCGCCGCCACGTTCGGCGCACTGCCAAGGCCCGCTTCGTTGGCGAACACGCCACGCTTCACGCCCATGATAATCGCGCTGCCGATCAGCCCGCCGAAAGCCTGGTCGAGGCCGAAGGCACTCTTGACGATGGTCATCAGCATGCCCGGCACCTGGTCGAACTGCAGCACGATCACATAAATGGTCACGCCGATGTACACCAGGGTCTTCACGGGCACCAGCAGGTCAGCGACCTTGGCGATGCGCTTGATCCCGCCGATGAACACCAGGCCCAGCAGTACGGCCAGGCCGATGCCGGTGTAGGTCGTGTCCAGGCCGAACGCGTTGTTCAGCGAGTGCGTGACGGCATGGGATTGCAGGCCGTTGAAGGCGAAGCCGAAGGTGATCAGCAGCAGAAACGCCATGATCATCCCCAACCAGCGTTTTTGCAGGCCATGCTGGATGTAGTAGGACGGGCCGCCACGGAACGTGCCATCCGAATCGGTGCGTTTGTAAAGCTGGCCGAGAGAGCATTCGAAGAAGCTGCTGGACATGCCGACCAGTGCGGTCACCCACATCCAGAACACCGCTCCCGGCCCACCGAGGGTCACGGCAATGCCGACACCGGCAATGTTGCCTGCACCGACGCGGCCGGCGAGGCTGAGCATCAGGGCCTGGAATGAACTGAGTTGCCCGGCACTGCTTTTGAGACTGTCGCGGAACACCGCGAACATGTGGAAGAAGTGACGCAATTGAACGAAACGCGAGCGGATCGTGAAGTAGCTACCGAGCCCGACAATGAGCCCGATCAGTACTTTCCCTGAGAGGAAGTCGTTAATGACTTCGAGCATGGATTATTCCTCGCTGTTTTTTGTGTAGGCAAATGCTGGCCGGGTAGACGCATCGAGTTACACCCCTTGGCGCACGGCACTAAGGGCGGTTCGAAGTTCGTCCCGGTTTCATATCGCGGGTTTGTTATTAGTTCGGGTTTCGCATGGGTTGTGGTCTCGCTACCGACGACCGCTCACGCGAAGAGGGGCGGCACTATACCGATGACAGTGCCGTCCGTCTGCACGGTTGTGGTGCATTCGTCTCCTGTAGGAGCGAGCTTGCTCGCGAAAAACTGAAGGGCAACGCTGGCCATCAGGTTTAACGCGTTATCGTTAACGATCATTCGCGAGCAATCGAGCGTCGACCGGCTGCTCCTACAAACAGTTAAAAAAAAGGGCCTGGAGAGTGATCTCCAAGCCCTCAAAAGGTGAGAGGTGTCTAGTCCCTCGACCTGGTGAGCGGTGCTACAGATAACGCGTCGGGTTATGCCTTCAGAGGCACCAGGCGCGGAGCAATCATGTTTTCCGGGCGCAGGATGTCGGCGAGCATGGCTTCGTCGAGCAGACCTTCTTCGCGCACCAGTTCCAGCACGCCGCGGCCGCTTTCAAGGGCGATACGGGCGATGCGGGTGGCGTTTTTGTAGCCGATGTACGGGTTCAGTGCGGTGACCAGACCGATCGAGTGCTCGACCAGTTCACGGCAGCGCGCTTCGTTGGCGGTGATGCCGACGATGCAGTGCTCGCGCAGCATGTCCATGGCGCGTTGCAGCAGGCGGATCGAGTCGAGGATCTTGAAAGCGATCAGCGGCTCCATCACGTTCAGTTGCAGTTGGCCGCCTTCGGCTGCCATGGTCAGCGCCAGATCGTTACCGATGACCTGGAACGCAACCTGGTTCACGGCTTCCGGGATCACCGGGTTGACCTTGCCTGGCATGATCGAGCTGCCTGGCTGACGTGCTGGCAGGTTGATTTCGTTGATGCCGGTGCGTGGGCCGCTGGACAGCAGGCGCAGGTCGTTGCAGATCTTCGACAGCTTGACCGCAGTGCGCTTGAGCATGCCGGAGAACAGCACGAAGGCGCCCATGTCGGAGGTGGCCTCGATCAGGTCGGCGGCTGGAACCAGCGGTTGACCGCTGATCAGGGCCAGACGCTGTACGGCCAGGGCCTGATAGCGCGGGTCGGCGTTGATGCCGGTGCCGATCGCGGTGCCGCCCAGATTCACTTCGGTCAGCAGTTCCGGAGCCAGCGTCTTCAGACGGGCCAGGTCTTCGCCCATCGTGGTGGCGAAAGCGCGGAACTCTTGACCCAGGGTCATCGGCACGGCGTCTTGCAACTGGGTACGACCCATCTTCAGGACGTGGTTGAATTCTTCACCCTTGGCCGCGAATGCCTGAATCAGGCTGTCGAGGCTGGCGAGCAAGGCGTCATGACCGAGCAGCAGGCCCAGACGGATCGCCGTCGGGTAGGCGTCGTTGGTCGACTGCGCCATGTTGACGTCGTCGTTCGGGTGCAGGTACTGGTACTCGCCTTTCTGGTGACCCATGGCCTCCAGCGCGATGTTGGCGATCACTTCGTTGGCATTCATGTTGGTCGAAGTGCCAGCGCCGCCTTGAATCATGTCCACCACGAACTCTTCGTGGAAGTCGCCGCGGATCAAACGTGCACAGGCTTCGCTGATGGCCGCGTGCTTGGCTTCGCTCAGGTGACCCAACTCGCGGTTGGCGTCAGCGGCGGCCTGTTTGACCATGGCCAGGCCGACAACCAGTTTCGGGTAGTGCGAAATCGGAACGCCCGAAAGGCGGAAGTTATTCACCGCTCGCAGGGTCTGGATACCGTAATACGCTTGAGCCGGTACTTCGAGAGCGCCAAGCAGGTCATTTTCTGTGCGGAATGATGCAGCGGAGGACATGATAGAAATCATCTCAATATGGACCCGGTCTGTGCCGGAACGCTGTGAATGCTAGGCTTGTGCAAAATTTTGGGCCAATGCTGTTAAACACTAGCCTATGCACATTCGGCATAATGCCCGTGTGACGCCGTGTTGACGGCAAGCGTGTGACCTAAATTGGTGCGTGTCCGGGAGGACGTGATGAATCTGGAAAGCAAATGGCTGGAGGACTTTAGTGCCCTGGCCGCCACCCGCAGTTTCTCCCAGGCAGCCGAGCGGCGTTTCGTGACGCAGCCTGCGTTCAGTCGGCGAATCCGCAGCCTTGAGGCTGCGCTGGGGCTGACCTTGGTCAACCGCTCCCGCACGCCGATCGAGTTGACTGCGGCAGGGCAATTGTTTCTGGTCACTGCGCGAACTGTGGTCGAGCAATTGGGTGAAGTGCTGCGTCACCTGCATCACCTGGAAGGCGGGCAGGGCGAAGTCATGCAGGTGGCTGCCGCGCACTCCCTGGCGCTCGGTTTCTTTCCGCGCTGGATCGCCCAACTGCGCAACGAAGGCTTGAACATCGCCACGCGCCTGGTCGCGACCAACGTCGGCGACGCGGTGCATGCGCTGCGCGAGGGCGGTTGCGATCTGATGCTGGCGTTCTACGACCCGGATGCGGCGATGCAGATGGACCCGGAAATCTTCCCTTCACTTCACCTGGGGCACACCGAAATGCTTCCGGTGTGTGCGGCGGATGCCGATGGCAAGCCGCTGTTCGATCTGGAAGGCGAAGCCAGTGTGCCGCTGCTGGCCTACAGCGCCGGTGCGTTCCTCGGTCGTTCGGTGAACATGCTGCTACGGCAACGGGCGCTGCGTTTCACCACCATTTACGAAACTGCCATGGCCGACAGCCTCAAGAGCATGGCGCTCGAAGGCCTGGGCATTGCCTGGGTGCCGCAGCTCAGTGTGCGCGCCGAATTGGCGCGCGGTGAACTGGTGGTCTGTGGTGGGCCGCAATGGCATGTACCGCTGGAGATTCGCCTGTATCGCTGTGCGCTGGTGCGCAAGGCGAACGTGCGGTTGTTGTGGCGCAAGTTGGAGGGCGGGGCGGCTGGCTCGGCTTCGTGAGAGTGTTTGTGGCAACTATCGCAAGGCGACTGAACTTATGAAAAGCGATTTAGATAATTGCGAATATTTTCCCTGTTCTTGTCGCTGAAGCGGTAAACGTTTCCACGAGCAAGAGAAAACTCATCGCTGAGCATGATTGTGTCGTGCCACCAGCCGTCATAGACAACTTCACTGTCTTCGTGGGTCGCGCCAAGCATATGACCTATTTCATGTGCGGGAGTTCGGTAAGAGCCGATCGACGCGATTGCGCAATGACCTTCAAACATGGCAACTCCGCCTATCCACCCGAGAACTCCGCCGAGCTGTTCGTTGATGTTGTCTCGGGTCAGCAAGAGATACTTGGTGAGATTCGCTTCATCACGGTCCCTGTTTGAAGTTTTTGAATACAAGTCGTGTACCAGATCTCTCCAGCCTTGTAGTGCGGCTTGTTCATTCTCATTTCTATAGTTGTATCCGGCCAGTTTTGGAGCCTCGTCATGGTGGTACATTAAAATCAGGACTTCACGTCCCGAGATGAGTTCGAGTTCGGTTTTAAGCCAGGCAAAGTAATCGGCGTATAATTTGTTTTTTTTACAATCCTGTAAATCGCTGTGAATGATGACCATTATGGTGATTGTTTTTTTCATATCTGTTGAACTCCATGTTTGATTAAGATTTTCTGCCCTTTGAAGCTAAATTTTCTACAGATTTTTAACCAGTTATAGTTTGTTTTTTAATATTTAAAAGCTCAAGAAATCGGAAGCTAATGGTGATGAAAGTTACGAAGTTTATTGAAGTAAGCAATCAAGCACGTTGTGACATCCCGGAATCTAATGGTTGACTTGATAGTCAAGATGCATGGAATTCTCGATGGCATGACAGATGGTCGCCACGGGGGCTGTTTATCTGCGTCATTGAGGTATACTGCGCGGCCTTCGGCCGGTTACGACCGGCCATAATTCGTACATTCAAGCCACGCTTTTTGCGTGGCTTGTTGTTTTTTGACGCGCCTGCGGGCGCCCAGAGAGAAGAGGCACGACGATGAGTGCACTGGTTGGCGTGATCATGGGCTCCAAGTCCGATTGGTCCACCCTTAGCCACACCGCCGATATGCTGGAAAAGCTCGGCATCCCTTACGAGGTGAAAGTGGTCTCTGCCCACCGCACCCCGGACCTGCTGTTCCAGTACGCTGAAGAAGCCGAGGCGCGTGGCATCGAGGTGATCATTGCCGGTGCCGGTGGCGCGGCCCACTTGCCTGGCATGTGTGCGGCCAAGACCCACCTGCCCGTGCTGGGCGTGCCGGTGCAGTCGGCGATGCTCTCGGGTGTCGACTCGCTGCTCTCCATCGTGCAGATGCCTGCGGGCATTCCGGTCGCCACCCTGGCCATCGGCAAGGCCGGCGCGATCAACGCAGCGCTGCTGTCGGCGAGTATCCTTGGCGCCAAGCACCCGCAATTCCACGCGGTGCTGAAAACTTTCCGTGCTGAGCAGACAGACAGCGTCCTGGAAAATCCAGACCCACGCATCGCCTGAGGTTGTTGACGATGAAGATCGGTGTAATCGGTGGCGGCCAGCTTGGTCGCATGTTGGCGCTGGCGGGCACTCCGCTGGGCATGAACTTCGCTTTTCTGGACCCGGCGCCGGATGCTTGCGCAGCCGCGTTGGGCGAACACCTGCGAGCCGATTACGGCGATCAGGATCACCTGCGCCAGCTGGCCGATGAAGTCGATCTGGTGACTTTCGAGTTCGAAAGCGTCCCGGCGGAAACCGTCGCGTTCCTCTCGCAATTCGTCCCGGTCTACCCAAGCGCCGAAGCCCTGCGCATCGCCCGCGATCGCTGGTTCGAGAAGAGCATGTTCAAGGACCTGGGGATTCCTACCCCGGCGTTCGCCGACATTCAGTCCCAGGCCGACCTGGACGCTGCCGTGGCTTCCATCGGTCTGCCGGCGGTGCTGAAAACCCGTACCCTGGGTTACGACGGCAAGGGTCAGAAAGTCCTGCGCACTGCGCAAGATGTGGTCGGTACCTTCGCCGAGCTCGGCAGTGTGGCCTGCCTGCTGGAAGGTTTCGTGCCGTTCACCGGCGAAGTCTCACTGATCGCCGTGCGTGCCCGCGATGGTGAAACCCGCTTCTACCCGCTGGTACACAACACCCACGACAGCGGCATCCTCAAGCTGTCCGTGGCCAGCACCGATCACCCGCTGCAAGCCTTGGCCGAAGACTACTCCAGCCGTGTGCTCAAGCAGCTGGATTACGTCGGCGTGATGGCCTTCGAGTTCTTTGAAGTCGACGGTGGCCTCAAGGCCAACGAAATTGCCCCGCGCGTACACAACTCCGGGCACTGGACCACCGAAGGTGCCGAGTGCAGCCAGTTTGAAAACCACCTGCGGGCCGTTGCCGGTCTGCCGCTGGGTTCGACTGCCAAGGTTGGCGAAAGCGCGATGGTCAACTTCATCGGTAAAGTGCCAGAGACTGAAAGAGTCCTGGCTATCGCCGATTGCCATCTGCATCACTACGGCAAGGCATTCAAGGTCGGTCGCAAGGTCGGTCACGCCAACCTGCGTTGCGTAGATCGCGAGACGCTGGCCGCGCAGATCCTCAAGGTCGAGGCGCTGATCGCCGAATAGTTTCATGTGGCAGCGGTGGAACCATTGCGATTGCACCGTTCTCTCATGGCAGGATGCCAAAGTCTGACTAGGCTTTGGCATAACCACTCCATATTGAGGGAAATGCCATGGGAATTATCGGAACCATCTTTATCGGCTTGATCGTCGGTCTGCTGGCGCGGTTTCTGAAACCGGGCGATGACAGCATGGGCTGGATCATGACGATCCTGCTCGGTATTGGCGGTTCGCTGGCGGCCACTTACGGCGGCCAGGCATTGGGCATCTACCAGGCTGGTCAAGGCGCAGGCTTCATCGGCGCGTTGGTAGGTGCGGTGGTGCTACTGGTGATCTACGGCCTCGTCAAAAAGAGCTGATTGAAGCGACAAAACCCTCTCTGCGCGGCGTGCGGAGAGGGCTAGAATGCTCGGCGTTTTCTGTTCTTCCCTTTACCGAGCACTTTCATGCGCCGTCTTTTGCTGACTCTTGTTTTACTGGGTTCGGGCTTTGCCCATGCCGGCGAACTGCCGGAAACCGACTGGCTCGAATTGATGCCCAAGTCGGATCAGAAGGCCCTTGAGGCCATGCCTGAAATCGACCACAACTCCCCTGAAGCCAATGGCACTTTCACCGACAAGGGTGGAATGAAACAGGCCAAAGGCTTGCCGGCAGTGATGTACTCGACCAAGACCGTTGCGTCGATGAACGACAAGAACATCCGCATTGGCGGTTATCCAGTGCCATTGGAATCAGATGCCAAGGGTCGCAGCACGTTGTTCTTCCTGGTGCCGTACCCGGGCGCCTGCATCCACGTGCCACCACCGCCGCCCAATCAACTGGTGCTGGTGCGTTATCCAAAAGGCCTGAAGCTGAACGACATCTACACACCGCTGTGGGTCACCGGCACGCTGAAAATCGAGAAGGTCAGCAATGACCTGGCCGATGCGGCATATGCGCTGGATGCGGAGAAGGTCAGAGTGGTGAAAGAGTCGGATTTGTAAACAAGGTTTCAGTCTGACCCCAATCAACGTGGGAGCGAGCCTGCTCGCGAAGGCGTCATGTCAGGCGACATTCATGCCATCTGACACTTCGAATTCGCGAGCAGGCTCGCTCCCACATTGGTTTTCGGTGTTGCTTAGAGCGAGGCGCTGGCGATGCTTACACCCAAGGTGTGGCTCGCCCCAGGCTTGAGGTTCACCACATCACCCATCACGTTCGCCGTCTCGATGCACAGCATGCGCTGCCAGCCGTCGTCGGCCATGTCACTGAATGCAGCGGCGCGGTCGATCCACGGGTTCCAGATCACCGCCGTACGCGACCCACTGCTGGTCAGTACGATGCGTCGTTCCCAGGCCGGATCGACGATGCTCAACTGTGGCGGGACGTCGAGGTAGATGCGGTCGGTCTCGCCGGTAAAATGCAGGTCACCGGCCTGGGTAACGGTTTTCCAGTTGTCCAGGGTTTCGATGTAGTTGAGTCCGTCCACACCTTCGACATGAACTTCGCGCACATCGCTGACAGCAAAGTAACTGTGCAGCGCCTGGCTGATGCTGACGGTTTCAGCACCCCGGTTGTGGCTGGTCAGATGAATGTGCAATTGCTCGTCGAGGCGAATGCTCAGCGTCAAGTCCACCTGGTGCGGCCAGCCGGGAAAGCCGCCTTCGGGGTAGGGCAGGAGGAACTCGACCTTCAGGCCTTCGCCTTCGGCTTCGATGCCGCCCAGTTCCCAATCCATCGCTCGCACGAAGCCGTGAGCCGCCGGTGCTTCCTTGCTGACGCGCATGGCCTGGACACTCTGCGGATTGCGCGACAGGTTGCCGAACCACGGCCAGCACACCGGCACGCCGGCACGGATGCTCTTGCCGGTCTTGAACACGGCCTCGTCGTTGAGCCAGATCAGCGGCGGCTGGCCAGCCAGTTGATAGCTGAGGATGTGCGCGCCTTGCTGGGCTACCAGTAATTCGGCCTGACCGTGGCGGATGCGCCAGCAGTTCAGTTCATCCAGCTTTACGGCTTCAACATTGGGCGTGCTCATGGGACAGCTCTCGATCAGTAACGTGGACGACTATCGACCGCAAAACGGCTACCAGGTTTAAAAGCGCTTATCGAGCCCTGGGCGGAACCGAACGGGTGCGGCCGCTGCCGTCGATGGCAACGAACACAAACACCGCTTCGGTTACTTTACGCCACTCGCTGGACAGTGGATCGTCGCTCCAGACCTCGACCATCATCTTGATCGAGCTGCGGCCGATTTCCAGCGCCTGGGTATAGAAGGAAAGCTGCGCGCCCACCGCCACCGGAACCAGAAACGCCATGCGGTCGATCGCAACGGTGGCAACGCGCCCGCCGGCGACCTTGCTGGCCATCGCGGTGCCCGCCAAATCCATCTGCGCCACCAGCCAGCCGCCGAAAATATCGCCAAAGCCGTTGGTTTCGCGAGGGAGCGCGGTGATTTGCAGGGCCAGGTCGCCTTGCGGGATCGGATCTTCTTGTTCGAGCTCTATCATGCCGGGGGGGCCTCTGACCCGTGACTCTTCGTTGGTATTGCTGGTGGTAGCCGTCTTCGGGAAAAACGATTCAGCACCGAACATACTACGTTCGTCACGTTTTCCATAAGGCGCCTAAAGGGAAACTCTGCGAAATCGCCTATGAACCTGACAGGCGTTTTCGCACAGCAACCCCTCAAAAACCGGAGTATGGCTGCGAGTATATCGGTCGGTAGACTCCACGACGACCGTCCGGTTCTCATTTTGACCGTCAAAAACGCACCTCTATGTGCTTTTTCGAACAATTTGCTATCGTGCCGGACCTGCCCAAACCTCCGCCAGCGTTGTTGAGGTGGCAGATCCGACTATAAGAGAAGCCCTTGCCATGACCACAGCGCCCTCGAGCATCGCGCAGCCAGACCAACCCGCACGTCCGCTGACCCGCAGCGACTACAAGACTCTATCGCTGTCTGCCCTGGGCGGTGCGCTGGAGTTCTACGACTTCATCATCTTCGTGTTCTTCGCCACGGTGGTGGGCAAGCTGTTCTTCCCGGCGGACATGCCTGAGTGGCTACGCCTGATGCAGACCTTCGGCATCTTCGCCGCCGGCTACCTGGCACGGCCGCTGGGCGGCATCGTGATGGCGCACTTCGGCGACCTGCTGGGTCGCAAGAAAATGTTCACCCTGAGCATTTTCATGATGGCGGTGCCGACGCTGATCATGGGGTTGCTGCCGACTTATGCGCAGATCGGCATGTGGGCACCCATCCTGTTGCTGTTGATGCGGGTGATCCAGGGCGCCGCCATTGGCGGTGAAGTGCCGGGGGCGTGGGTCTTCGTTTCCGAACACGTTCCGCCGCGGCATGTCGGCTACGCCTGCGGCACCCTGACCAGCGGTCTGACGGCGGGCATCCTGCTCGGCTCGCTGGTCGCCACGGCGATCAATAGTCTCTATACCCCGATGGAAGTGGCGGATTACGCCTGGCGGATTCCGTTCCTGCTTGGCGGCGTGTTCGGCCTGTTCTCGGTGTACCTGCGTCGCTGGCTGCACGAAACTCCGGTGTTCGCCGAGCTGCAACTGCGCAAGGCCCTGGCCGAAGAGGTGCCGTTGCGGGCGGTGCTGCGTGATCATCGTGGTGCCATCGCCATTTCAATGCTGCTGACCTGGCTGCTGTCTGCCGCCATCGTGGTACTGATCCTGATGACCCCGACCGTGTTGCAGACGGTCTACCATTTCTCGGCTACGACCGCCCTGCAGGCCAATAGCGTGGCGATCGTATTCCTGAGCTTTGGCTGCATCATCGCCGGCGCACTGGCGGATCGCTTCGGTGCGGGACGGGTCTTCGTGTTCGGCTGCACTGCATTGCTGGCCAGTTCCTGGACCTTCTATCACAACCTGGCCGATCACCCCGACTGGCTGTTCCCGATGTATGCGTTGACCGGTCTGCTGGTCGGCACCATCGGCGCGGTGCCGTATGTGATGGTCAAGGCGTTCCCGCCAGTGGTGCGTTTCAGTGGTCTGTCGTTCTCCTACAACGTCGCCTACGCGATTTTCGGCGGCCTGACGCCGATGATCGTCAGCCTGTTGCTCAAGGAGAGTGCGATGGGGCCTGCTTATTATGTGGCGGTGTTGTGCGGGGTCGGGATTCTGGTAGGTGCATATCTCTGGAAAAAGGGCCGCTGATAGCGAACGATCGCAACACTCCTCACATCTACAGTTACAACTGAAAGGCCAGCCTTCCTGGTGGAGTGCTGGCCTTTCATCCAATTGTCATATTTCAGCCATAGAGTGTTCACACGGCCTGCTGATACTTGGCCCCGACTTAACACACCCTATCTGCTAGGAGTAAGGCATGAAACTGAAGCGTTTGATGGCGGCAATGACTTTTGTCGCTGCTGGCGTTGCGACTGCCAACGCGGTTGCCGCTGTTGACCCTGCTATCCCGAGCTACACCAAGACCACTGGTGTGTCGGGCAACCTGTCCAGCGTCGGCTCCGATACCCTGGCCAACCTCATGACCCTCTGGGCTGAGAACTACAAGAAAGAATACCCGAACGTAAACATCCAGATTCAGGCCGCTGGCTCTGCCACTGCGCCACCTGCGCTGACTGAAGGCACCTCCAACCTGGGCCCGATGAGCCGCAAGATGAAGGACACCGAACTGGCTGCCTTCGAGCAGAAGTACGGCTACAAGCCAACCGCTATCCCGGTTGCCGTGGACGCCCTGGCTGTATTCGTACACAAGGACAACCCGATCCAGCACCTGACCATGGAGCAGGTTGACGCGATCTTCTCGTCCACTCGTCTGTGCGGCGCCAAAACCGAAGTCAAAACCTGGGGCGACCTGGGCGTGACCGGCGACCTGGCCAACAAGCCGGTTCAACTGTTCGGTCGTAACTCGGTATCCGGCACCTACGGCTACTTCAAGGAAGAAGCACTGTGCAAAGGCGACTACAAGCCTAACGTGAACGAGCAACCAGGTTCGGCTTCGGTCGTACAGTCGATCAGCTCCTCGCTGAACGGCATCGGTTACTCGGGCATCGGCTACAAGACCGCTAGCGTGAAAACTGTTGCCCTGTCCAAGAAAGGCAGCACCGAGTTCATCGAAGACACCGAAGAAAACGCCCTGAACGGCAAGTACCCGCTGTCGCGCTTCCTGTACGTTTACGTCAACAAAGCCCCGAACAAGCCTCTAGCTCCGCTGGAAGCCGAGTTCGTGAAACTGGTTCTGTCGAAACAGGGCCAGGAAGTTGTAGTGAAAGACGGTTACATCCCACTGCCGGCCAAAGTAGCTGCCAAAGCTCTGGCTGACCTGGGTCTGGCGGAAGGCGGCGCTGAAGTCGCAAAAAAGTAACAAATTGAGTCCGAGGTGAACCCCTCGGACTCACATGGGGGCGGCAGGAGCCGCCCCCATACACCTCAAATTCTCTATCCACTGCTGGTTACCGCTAGCGGCGGATTTGTTGCGTCACTGCATTGTCATCTTTCTGTCATACAGGATCGCTAGGGTGTGCGCATGAATGATCTGGCCAATTCCAACATGACTACTAATCCCCCCAAGCGAATTGACTTCAATACGCCTGAGCTGCAACGCAAGCGCCGCATTCGCGCGCTCAAAGATCGCCTGACCCGCTGGTACGTCCTCGTTGGCGGCCTCGCTGTGCTGGGCGCAATCACCTTGATCTTCTTCTTCCTTGCCTACGTCGTCGCGCCCCTGTTCCAGGGTGCCAGCCTGACTGCCAAGGACGCCATCACGCCAGCCTGGATGCAAGACGCCGGCAAGCCGCTGATGATCTCTCTGGAAGAGCAGAACCAGGTGGCCATGCGGGTTTCCGACAAGGGCCAGGCATTGTTCTTCGACATCGACAGTGGCGCCGAACTCAAGCGCGTCGATCTGCCGATTCCTGCCGGCACCACCGTGACCTCCATCGGCGAAGACCAGCCAGGTCATCCGCTGGTTGCCGTGGGTCTGTCCAACGGTCAGGCCCTGGTGTTCCGTCACACCTATAAAGTCAGCTACCCGCAAGGCAAGAAGACCATCTCGCCAGCGGTCGAATACCCGTACGGCGAAACGCCAATCGCGGTCAACGAAGCCGGCGGTGCGCTGGAGCACGTCAGCCTCAACGCCAACGATTCGACCCTGATGCTGGTTGGTGCCACCGGTTCGCAACTCAATGTTCTGTCGCTGACCAGCGAAGAGAACATGATGACCGGTGAAGTCACCAACGAGCAGAAGCGCATCGACCTGCCGCAGATGAACGAGCCGGTGAAGAACATCTTCGTCGACCCGCGTCAGCAGTGGCTGTACGTGATCAACGGGCGTGCCCAGGCCGACGTGTTCAGCCTGCGCGACAAGAGCCTCAACGGTCGCTACAAGCTGCTTGAAGACGGTGAAGCGCAAGTCACCGCCAGCACCCAGCTTGTGGGCGGTATCTCGCTGATCGTCGGTGACTCCAAAGGTGGTCTGGCCCAGTGGTTCATGGCCCGCGATCCGGATGGCGAACAGCGCCTGAAGCAGATCCGCACCTTCCAGATGGGCACTACGCCTATTGTTGAAATCACTGCCGAAGAGCGCCGCAAGGGTTTCGTTGCCCTCGACGCTTCCGGCAAGCTTGGCGTATTCCACAGTACTGCCCACCGCACCTTGCTGGTGGAGCCGGTTGCAGAAGGCCAGGGTATTTTCGGTCTGTCGCCACGGGCCAACCGCGTGATCGTGGAAGCCGGCGGCAAGTTGCAGCCGCTGCTGCTCGACAACCCGCACCCGGAAGTGTCGTGGAGCGCGCTGTGGAGCAAGGTCTGGTACGAGAACTACGACGAGCCTAAATACGTCTGGCAATCGACCGCCGCCAACACCGATTTCGAACCCAAGCTGAGCCTGTCGCCGCTGACCTTCGGTACCCTGAAAGCCGCGTTCTACGCCATGCTGCTGGCCGCTCCACTGGCCGTTGCCGCTGCGATCTACACCGCGTACTTCATGGCCCCTGGCATGCGCCGCAAGGTCAAGCCGGTGATCGAATTGATGGAAGCGATGCCGACGGTGATCCTCGGCTTCTTCGCCGGTCTGTTCCTCGCGCCGTATGTGGAAGGGCATTTGCCGGGCATCTTCAGCCTGCTGATGCTGCTGCCGATCGGCATCCTGGTGGCCGGCTTCACCTTCAGCCGCCTGCCTGAGTCGATCCGCCTGAAAGTCCCGGATGGCTGGGAAAGTGCGCTGCTGATTCCGGTGATCCTGTTTGTGGGCTGGCTCTCGCTGTACATGAGCCCGTTCATGGAGAACTGGTTCTTCGGTGGCGACATGCGCATGTGGATCTCCCACGACCTGGGCATCACCTACGACCAGCGCAACGCCCTGGTGGTCGGCCTGGCCATGGGCTTCGCGGTCATCCCGAACATCTACTCCATCGCCGAAGACGCCGTGTTCAGCGTACCTCGCGGCCTGACCCTGGGCTCCCTGGCCCTTGGTGCCACGCCGTGGCAGACCATGACCCGCGTGGTGATCCTCACCGCCAGCCCGGGCATCTTCTCGGCGTTGATGATCGGCATGGGCCGTGCGGTCGGTGAAACCATGATCGTGTTGATGGCCACCGGTAACACTCCGGTCATGGAAATGAACCTGTTCGAAGGCCTGCGCACCCTGGCCGCCAACGTCGCGGTGGAGATGCCCGAATCGGAAGTCGGCGGCAGCCACTACCGCGTGCTGTTCCTCTCGGCGCTGGTGCTGCTGTTGTTCACCTTCGTCATGAACACCCTCGCAGAACTGATCCGTCAGCGTCTGCGCAAGAAATACTCGTCGCTTTAAGCAAAGGTAGAAGTCTGTGAAACAGAACTCCCTGAAAGGATGGTTCAAGAGCGGCGCCCCCGGCGTCTGGATCAGCGGTGGCGCGGTGTCCATCGCGGTCATCATGACCATTGGCCTGCTGGCGGTGATTGCCGTGCGCGGCCTGGGTCACTTCTGGCCGGCGGATCTGATCCACGCCAGCTACGACGTACCGGGCCAGGGCCAGCACCTGGTCATCGGTGAAGTGGTGCAGAAGGAAGAAGTGCCCCGTGCCCGTCTGAAGAGCGCCGGCTTACCGGTGCCTGAGCAGGGTCCGGAGTTCATGACCCGCGAGCTGATCAAGGTCGGCAACCGTGACCTGAACGGCAACGACTTCACCTGGACCGTCGGCGAGTGGCTGACCAACCAGACGACACCACCAGAGCTGATGGCGATCGAGCGTCGCGAGTGGGGCAACTTCTACGGTTACCTGGTCAACGTCAAACAGGATGGCAAGGTCATCGCTGAAGGCGAAGCCGCATGGCCTGAGTTGCAGGCCCGTGTCGACCGTGTGAACAAGCTGGCTGCACAGCTCAAGAGCCTGGAAAAAACCGACATCGGCGCGATCAACGCCGGTCTCGAGCGTATCCGCTTGCACGGTCGCAAGCTGGAGCTGGAGGGCAAACTCGACGCCACCGCGCAAGCGGACATGGAATCCGAGCGCGCCGAGCTCAATGCTCGCTATCAGGATGTTGAGGCGCGCCTCAGCGACCTGCATGCGCAGTTCAACCGCGACAGCCTGACCGCCCGCGATGCGAACGGTAAGGAAGTCGAAATCGGCATCGGCAAAGTGGTACATGCCTATCAGCCGAATGCCATGAGCACGACCACCAAGATCGGTTTCTACTTCAGCAAAGTCTGGGAGTTCCTGAGCGACGACCCGCGTGAAGCGAACACCGAAGGCGGGATCTTCCCGGCCATCTTCGGCACCGTGATGATGACCCTGATCATGGCGATGATCGTGACCCCGTTCGGCGTGCTGGCGGCGGTATACCTGCGTGAATACGCCAAGCAGAACACGCTGACCCGGGTGATCCGCATTGCGGTGAACAACCTGGCAGGTGTTCCGGCCATCGTTTACGGCGTGTTCGGCCTGGGCTTTTTCGTCTACGTGCTGGGCGGCTCGCTCGACCGCCTGTTCTTCCCGGAAGCCTTGCCGGCGCCGACCTTTGGTACACCGGGTCTGCTCTGGGCTTCGCTGACCCTGGCGCTGCTGGCGGTGCCGGTGGTGATCGTGGCCACCGAAGAAGGTCTGGCGCGGATTCCTCGCACCGTGCGTGAAGGCTCGCTGGCCCTCGGCGCGACCAAGGCCGAAACCTTGTGGAAGATCGTGCTGCCGATGGCCAGCCCGGCGATGATGACCGGCATGATCCTCGCCGTGGCCCGCGCTGCAGGTGAAGTGGCACCGCTGATGCTGGTGGGCGTGGTGAAACTGGCGCCGTCGCTGCCGGTGGACGGCAACTACCCGTACCTGCACCTGGACCAGAAGATCATGCACCTGGGCTTCCACATCTATGACGTCGGCTTCCAGAGCCCGAACGTCGAAGCCGCGCGCCCGCTGGTGTACGCCACGGCGCTGCTGCTGGTGCTGGTGATCGCCACGTTGAACCTGTCGGCCGTTTATATCCGTAACCACCTGCGCGAGAAGTACAAGGCGCTGGATAGCTGATCCCCTTGTAGGAGCGAGCTTGCTCGCGAAGACGGTACATCCGACACATTTTCTGTGCCTGAACGACCATCGCGAGCAAGCTCGCTCCTACAGAAAGAATTGTGTAACCGCAGGCCTTGGCCAGCGGCAACCGAACCGAATTTGTTAGCACAGGGAGCCTCCCATGCAGCACGAAGCACATACCCACGGCATCAACATGTCGGCCCTGGGTCGCGACAAGCAGAGCCTGAATCTCGAGCAGGAAACCGTGGCCATCGAAGTGCCGGGCCTGAGCCTGTTCTACGGCGAAAAACAAGCGCTGTACGACGTCAGCATGAACATCCCGAAACAGCGCGTGACCGCCTTCATCGGCCCGTCCGGCTGTGGCAAGTCGACGCTGCTGCGTACCTTCAACCGCATGAACGACCTGGTTGACGGCTGCCGTGTCGAGGGCGCGATCAACCTGTACGGCAGCAACATCTATCGCAAGGGCGAAGACGTGGCCGAGCTGCGTCGTCGCGTCGGCATGGTGTTCCAGAAGCCGAACCCGTTTCCGAAAACCATCTACGAGAACGTGGTCTACGGCCTGCGCATCCAGGGTATCAACAAGAAGCGCGTCCTCGATGAAGCCGTCGAGTGGGCGTTGAAAGGTGCGGCGCTGTGGGATGAGGTCAAGGACCGTCTGCACGAGTCGGCACTGGGCCTGTCCGGTGGTCAGCAGCAACGTCTGGTGATCGCCCGCACCATCGCCGTTGAACCGGAAGTGCTGCTGCTCGACGAACCGTGCTCGGCACTCGACCCGATCTCCACGCTGAAAGTCGAAGAGCTGATCTACGAACTGAAATCCAAGTTCACCATCGTGATCGTGACCCACAACATGCAACAGGCGGCGCGGGTTTCCGACTACACCGCGTTCATGTACATGGGCAAGCTGGTGGAATTCGGCGACACCGATACCCTGTTCACCAACCCGGCGAAGAAGCAGACCGAAGACTACATCACCGGTCGCTACGGCTAGCCGTACAGCCGCCAGCGCCAAGCTTCAAGCGGCAAACAAGAACAGTCCGGGTACGACACACATCAGCTTGCAGCTTGTAGCTTGCAGCTCACAGCTTTTGCGGAGCAGACAACATGATTTCTAAGGAAGGCCTTACACACCACATCTCCCAGCAGTTCAACGCCGAGCTCGAGGAAGTGCGCAGCCACCTCCTGGCCATGGGCGGGCTGGTCGAGAAGCAGGTCAATGACGCGGTGACCGCGCTGATCGAGGCCGACTCCGGCCTGGCCCAGCAGGTACGCGAGATCGATGACCAGATCAACCAGATGGAACGCAACATCGACGAGGAGTGCCTGCGCATTCTGGCCCGTCGTCAGCCGGCGGCATCGGACCTGCGGCTGATCATCAGCATTTCCAAATCGGTGATCGACCTGGAGCGCATCGGTGACGAAGCGACCAAGATCGCCCGTCGCGCCATCCAGCTGTGCGAAGAAGGCGAAGCGCCACGCGGTTACGTCGAAGTGCGCCACATCGGTGACCAGGTGCGCAACATGGTCCGCGACGCGCTGGACGCCTTTGCCCGATTCGACGCCGAACTGGCCTTGTCGGTGGCGCAGTACGACAAGATCATCGACCGCGAATACAAGACCGCCCTGCGTGAGCTGGCGACCTACATGATGGAAGATCCGCGTTCCATCTCGCGGGTTCTGAGCATTATCTGGGTGCTGCGTTCGCTGGAGCGTATCGGCGACCACGCGCGCAATATCTCGGAGCTGGTGATCTACCTGGTACGCGGCACCGACGTACGACACCTGGGCCTCAAGCGCATGAAGGAAGAAGTTGAAGGCACCAGTGGCGAAACCGCTAATGTTCCGGGCAAAACTGACGATAAGTAAGGTTGCCCAAGTAAAGCGCCCGGCCTGTTGGCCGGGCGTTTTTGTTTGTGGCACACGAATTCGAAAAGCAGCGCCCGCGAACGAAAAGTCCGGCGTGACTGAAGGTTTTTTGGCAAAGTGCCATCAGCAAAGCGGTATGCTGGCCGGGATTTTTTAAAGGGGTGATGGATGAGTAAGGTCAGTGTGTTGGTCGTGGACGACGCGTCGTTCATTCGTGACCTGGTGAAAAAGTGCCTGCGCAATTATTTCCCGGGCATGCGGATCGAAGACGCAATCAACGGCAGAAAGGCCCAGGCCATGCTGGCCAAGGAAGCATTCGACCTGGTCCTGTGCGACTGGGAAATGCCGGAAATGTCCGGCCTGGAACTGCTGACCTGGTGCCGCGAGCAAGACAACCTCAAAGCCATGCCCTTCGTGATGGTGACCAGCCGTGGCGACAAGGAGAACGTCGTCCAGGCGATCCAGGCCGGGGTATCCGGTTACGTCAGCAAGCCGTTCACCAACGAGCAACTGATCACCAAGGTCAAGCAGGCGCTGCACAAGGTCGGCAAACTCGATGCCTTGATCAATGTCGCCGCGACCAAAACCAGTCCTGCATTTGCTAACGACTCCCTCGCTGCCTTGACCGGTGGCAAGGCACCGGTTGCCACGCCAACAGCCGCGCCTGCACCTGCGCCGTCCAAGGGCTTGCTCAACAGTCCGCCGGTCAAGGCGCCGGCGGCCTCTTCGGCACCCACCAGTGGCCGTGGCCAGGGTCAACTGCGTTTGCCGAATGGCATTGCGCAATGCGTGATCAAGGCCTTGAGCCTCAAGGAAGCCCTGTTGGTGGTCAAGCGCACCGAGAGCCTGCCGCAGATCCTCGACAGCGCCGTGCTGGACCTGGAGCAGGGCGACAATGCCGAAGTCGCCCGCCTCAACGGCTACCTGCATGCCGTCGTGGCCCACGAACCGAAGCCAGACAGCGACTGGCTCCAACTGACCTTCCGCTTTGTCGATCAGGATGCGCAGAAACTCGATTACATCTCCCGCCTGATTGCGCGTGGTACGGCGCAAAAGCACTTCGTTCCTGGCGCTTGATATAGCGTTGCCTGCCAGTCCGCTTTCGCGAGCAGGCTCGCTCCCACATCTGGAATGCGTTCTCATGTGGGAGCGAGTCTGCTCGCGAAGGGGCCGACACAATTACCGTACATCTGCTGAACACCCATTCTGAAACATCTGTCGACTCCTCGGGTCCATTGCAGCTGCTAGGCTCAGACCCAGGTCCCCCTCAACAGAATTCTTGCCCATGTTCACGCGCCTGCTGTTTTTATGTGGCCTGTTCATGGTCGCCACCTCGGCCGTGGCCATGACCATCTACAAGTCCAAAGACGCCTATGGCGTGGTTTCCTACAGCGACCGCCCCAGCAAAGGCGCCCATGTGTTCGTCTTTCGCGATGGCATGGTCGAGCACCTCGAGCGTCAGGTGCGCCTCATCATCACGAAGAAGAACGGCGTGGACAGCGTGTACGTGCGTAATGACCTGTATGCGCCGGTAGAGGTCGAATTGAGTTTCGCCGGGGTGAAGAATGCCAGCGGGGTGCCGGGGCGAACGATTCGGCGCGTGATCCCGCTTCGCTCCAGCGTTCGCCTGGCGCAGCTCACGGCAACCAAGGCTGGACGGCCGCTCGCCTACGTTCCGAAGTTCACGTACTCCCTGGGCGACCCCTCAGGGCCCATGGTGGGCTATCGCTATCCATTGCCTTGGCGTGGCGGGCCGTTCCGCATCAGTCAGGGGGCCAATGGGCCCTACAGCCACTTCGGGCCCAAGAGTCGATACGCCATAGACATTGCGATGCCCGAAGGCACGCCGATCATTGCGGCTCGAGAGGGCGTGGTGGTGAAAACCGAAAATCGCCAGAGTGGCCGTGGCACCGATGCATCCGGCAATTTCGTGCGGGTGCTGCACGATGACGGAACCATGGGCGTTTACTTGCACCTGAAGAAAGGCTCGGTCTGCGTTCGGGAAGGTCAGCGGGTAAAGGTAGGCAGTGCATTGGCATTGTCCGGCAACACCGGCAACAGCACCGGGCCGCATTTGCACTTCGTGGTGCAGCGCAATACCGGGTTGGGGCTGGTATCGATTCCGTACCAGTTCAACCGGCCGGTAAGCGCGCTGCCCAACTTTGCGTTGGGCAAGCAGTGAGGTGTTGTCTGGTATGACGCCATCGCGAGCAGACTCGCTCCCACAGGTCCAGCACAGGTCCTTGTGGGAGCGAGCCTGCTCGCGAAGGGATTGATTCGAGTCTGGCTCAGTCCATCAATCGAGCATCAACACCTTGGCCAGAACGATCTTCGGCCCTTTCATCTTCTTGATGATGATCCGCAGGCCTTCGACTTCCAGCACTTCTTCCTCTTCCGGAACTCGTTTCAGGCTCTCATAGACCAGCCCGGCAAGGGTTTCGGCTTCGACGTGGTCGAGGTCGATGCCCAGCAGCCTTTCGACCTTGAACAGCGGCGTATCGCCCCGCACCAGCAGCTTGCCCGGCTGATACGCGAGGATCCCGCGCTCGGCCTTGCGGTGTTCGTCCTGGATGTCGCCCACCAGCACTTCCAGCACGTCTTCCATGGTCAGGTAGCCGATGATGTTGCCGTCGGCCTCTTCGACCACGGCGAAGTGCGAGCCGCCCTTGCGGAACTGCTCCAGCAACTGCGACAGCGGCATGTGCCGCGACACGCGTTCCAGCGGGCGAGTCAGTTCGGCCAGGTTGAACGACTCGGGGATGTGATCCAGTGCTGCCAGTTCCAGCAGCAGATCCTTGATGTGCAGCAGGCCGACGAACTCCTGGCGTTCGCTGTCGTACACCGGATAGCGGCTGAACTTGTGGCGACGGAACATCGCCAGGATCTGCTTGAGCGGCGCGTTGTACTCCAGGGTCACCAGGTCTTCGCGGGAGTTGGCCCAGTCGACCACTTCCAGCTCGCCCATTTCCACCGCCGAAGCCAATACGCGCATGCCCTGGTCGCTCGGGTCCTGGCCACGGCTGGAGTGCAGGATCAGTTTCAGCTCTTCACGGCTGTAGTGATGCTCGTGATGCGGGCCAGGTTCACCTTGCCCGGCGATGCGCAGGATCTGGTTGGCGCTGGCGTTGAGCAGGTAGATGGCCGGGTACATGGCCCAGTAGAACAGGTACAGCGGCACGGCGGTCCACAGCGACAGCAACTCGGGTTTGCGGATCGCCCAGGATTTCGGGGCCAGTTCGCCGACCACGATGTGCAGGTAGGAAATGATGAAGAACGCCGTGAAGAACGAAACCGCCTTGACCACTTCAGCGGAATCTACGCCCACGGCACTCAGTACAGGCCCCAGAAGGTGCGCGAACGCCGGTTCACCGACCCAGCCCAGGCCGAGAGAGGCGAGGGTGATACCCAATTGGCACGCCGACAGGTAGGCATCGAGCTGACTGTGCACGGTGCGCAGGATGTGCCCGCGCCAGCCGTTTTTATCAGCGATGGCCTCGACCCGGGTCGAGCGCAGCTTGACCATGGCAAATTCCGCCGCAACGAAGAATCCGTTGAGCAAAACCAGGATCAGAGCAAAAAGAATCATGCCGAAGTCGGCGAAAATTGTAGCGAGGGTCAAGCCAGGGGAAGGGTCCATGATGGAGTTTTGCGGGTTCCGTGTATTCGAAAGGGAAGTAAAAATCGTGCCCGAAAAGGCAGGCACAAGTCAGCCAATGTAGCGGCTGACTTGGCAGTTGCCTAGTGGCGTGTGCTGGCCGGTATCAGTCGGCGGTGCTGATAACCCGTGATTTGGTGACCTGGGCCGGGGCAAAGTGGCAGGTAAAGGTACTGCCGTGGCCCGGTACGCTGCTGATTTCCATTCGGGCCCGATGTCGTAACAAAACGTGTTTGACGATCGCCAGCCCGAGGCCGGTGCCCCCGGTGTTGGAGTTGCGGCTGGAGTCGACGCGATAGAAGCGTTCAGTCAGGCGCGGCAGGTGTTTGGCATCGATGCCGATCCCGGAATCCTGCACGCTCAGGTGCGCGCCCTGGTCATCGCCCCACCAGCGAATGCGGATGTTGCCTTCGGCCGGGGTGTATTTCACCGCGTTGAACACCAGGTTGGAAAACGCGCTGCGTAACTCTGCCTCGCTGCCCTTGAGCAGAATCGTCGGGTCGGCCTCCAGGGTGATTTTCTGGTTTTTCTGGCCGGACAACTGCTGCGCATCGCTCTTGATCGATTGCAGCAAGCCGTCGATGGGCACCGGCTGGTTGTCCGAGGGGTAATCGGTGGCTTCCAGCTTGGCCAGCAACAACAGGTCGTTGAGCAAGGTCTGCATGCGGCCGCCTTGTTGCTGCATCTGCTGCAAGGCACGGCCCCAGCGTGGGTTTACCTCCTCGACGTTGTCGAGCAAGGTTTCCAGGTAGCCGCAGATCACCGTCAACGGTGTGCGCAGCTCATGGGAAACATTGGCGATAAAGTCTTTGCGCATCTGTTCCAGCTGATGGATGCGCGTCACATCGCGCACCAGCATCAAGTGCTCGTTGTTGCCGTACCGGGTGATGTACAGCTGGATGCGTACACGGTCGTTGGTTGGCGAAGGGATTTCCAGCGGCTCGGCGTAACTGTCCTGCTCGAAGTATTCCTTGAAGCGCGGGTGGCGCACCAGGTTGGTCACCGGTTGGCCGCTGTCCTGTGGCGTCTTGAGGCCCAACAGGGTTTCGGCGGCGCGGTTCCACCATTCCAGGTTGCCGTCGGTGTCGAGCATGATCACTGCGTCTTTCAGCGCGGCGGTGGATTCCTGAACCCGGTCGATCACCGCTTGCAGGCGCCCGCGTACCCGTTGGTCGCGGCGTTGCAGGTGGTAGATGCTGTCGAACACCTCGCCCCACAGGCCGTAGCCGTCGGGTGGCGCTTCATCGGGTTTGTGCAGGCGCAGCCACTCGTGCAAGCGCAGCAACTGCTTGAGGGTCCAGGCCAGGTAAAGACCCAGGCCTGCGGCAAGGCTCCAGCCGTAATAGCCGGTGATCAGGCCGATCACCAGGCAGGCGGTGACCAGCAGCAGCATGTGGCGAATCAGGGTGCCATGCCAGTTTTGGTTCACTTGACGCGCGTCCTTGTCAGCTTGTCGGGCGGTAATGGTCCGGGTCAGGCTTTGGTAGAAAAGCGGTAACCGGTGCCGCGCACGGTTTGTACCAGATTTTCATAAGCGTCGCCGAGGGCTTTGCGCAGGCGTCGAATGTGCACGTCGACGGTACGCTCTTCGACATAGACGTTGCCGCCCCAGACCTGATCCAGCAACTGGCCACGCGTGTAGGCGCGCTCCTGGTGGGTCATGAAGAATTGCAGCAGGCGGTATTCGGTCGGGCCCATCTCGGCAGGACGGCCGTCGATGGTCACGCGGTGGCTGATCGGGTCCAGCAGCAGGCCGCCGACTTCGATCGGTGCTTCGCCATCGGTAGGACCGGCACGGCGCAGCACGGCCTTCAGGCGCGCAACCAGCTCACGGGGGGAAAACGGTTTGGTGATGTAGTCGTCAGCGCCGACTTCCAGGCCCTGGATCTTGTTGTCCTCTTCGCCCTTGGCGGTGAGCATGATGATCGGGATATCCCCGGTCAGCTCATCACGCTTGAGACGACGGGCCAACTCGATGCCGGACGTGCCGGGCAGCATCCAGTCGAGCAGGATCAGGTCCGGTTTGCGGTCGACGATAATGGCGTGGGCCTGCTGGGAGTTTTCCGCCTCCAGGCAGTCATAGCCGGCCATTTCCAACGCAACGGCGATCATTTCGCGAATAGGCGCTTCGTCGTCGACGATCAGGATGCTCCTGCCAACCATGCCCTTAATCCTCTTGTCATTTAACTGTCTTGCGCCGCATTAGATAACGGAATTATTGCAGTCGTGTGACAGTATTTTAGTCGGCCGGCGATTGGCTGGATCCTGGACTAAGCTCTAACTCCGGATCCTGACAACCACATGAGGAAGGTTTCCATGAAGAAATACTCGTATTCCTTTAAGGCCCTGCTGTTGGCGGCTGCGTGTTCCTTGCCGGTCATGGCCTTCGCGGCTGAGCCAGGCATGATGACAGGCGGCATGATGACCGACCATAAGGGCATGACCTTGTACACGTTCGACAAGGACACTGGCGGCAAGTCGGTGTGCACCGGTGAGTGTGCAAAACACTGGCCGCCGCTCAAGGCTGAAGCGGGTGCCAAGGCTGAAGGTAAATGGACAGTCGTCCAGCGTGACGATGGCTCGATGCAATGGGCCTTCGATGGCAAGCCACTGTACTACTACGACGACGACAAGAAACCCGGAGACAAGACGGGCGACATGAAGGGCAAAGTCTGGCACGTCGTTCACGAGCATATGTAACGGCTGTTGCCTTGTCGCACGGGATCGCGACCTTCGTTGCTCTGCAGTAGCTGGCGAAGGCCGTGATCCTTTCAAATCTTCAACGCACTGCGTAATCCAGAACAATCCCGACGAAAATCGCCAACCCCGCCCAGTGGTTGTGCAAGAACGCCTTGAAGCAGCGCATGCGGTCCCTGTCGCGGGTGTACCAGAACTCCCAGGCAAAACAGCCGGCGGCCACCAGCAAGCCAAGGTGGAACCACATGCCCAACTCGAATTTCGACCCCGCCAGCAACAGGCAACACAGCGCCAACCCTTGCAGGGTCAGGATGATCACGCGGTCGGCCTCGCCAAACAGGATTGCCGTGGATTTCACGCCGATCTTCAGGTCGTCATCGCGGTCGGTCATCGCGTAGTACGTGTCGTAACCCACGGTCCACATCAGGTTGGCGATCCACAGCAGCCACGCGACAGCCGGCAGCTCACCGGTTTCTGCAGTGAACGCCATTGGCATCCCCCACGAAAACGCGGCGCCCAGCACCACTTGCGGGTAATAGGTGTAGCGCTTCATGAAGGGATAACTGAACGCCAGCGCCAAACCGCCCAATGACAGCCAGACCGTCGCGGCATTGGTGCACAGCACCAGCAGGAAACTCACGCCCATCAGCAATGCGAAGAACACCAGCGCCTCTTTGGAGCTGATTCTGCCGCTGACCAGTGGCCGTTGCTCGGTACGTTTCACATGCCCGTCGACCTTGCGGTCCGCCCAGTCGTTGATCACGCAGCCGCCAGCGCGGGTCAGCACCACGCCAAGGACGAAGATCACGATATTGGCCAGGGACGGTGAACCCTTGCCGGCAATCCACAGCGCCCACAGCGTCGGCCACAGTAGCAGGTAAATGCCGATCGGCTTGTCCATGCGGGTCAGCTGAATGAAGTCCCAGGCCCGAGGGTTCAAGCGGTTCAGTGACTTGAGCAGGCTCTGGTACATCAGCGGTTCTCCGGTTGGGCGCGGGCGGCGTTCCACAGGCTCGGCAGGAAAATTTCGGCCACCAGCACGCTCAGCGCGCCGCGGTCAAAGCGTGAACGGCGGCCCCACAACCCGGGCGCACGCACCTCGCTTGGCAGCCACGCTTGAGGGTAATGACAAACCTCGATGGCCCGGCGCGCAAAGGCCTGGTCGCAAAACAGCAGTTCACCCAGCGAGCGGCTGCCCAGTTCGTCCATGTGCAAGCCGTCACCCTGCAACGCACTGCGTGCCGCGACGCTGCGGGCAAACACCAGGGCTTCTCCATGACCGCGCAAATACACCTCGCGGACCCAGCCTTCACTGCCTTCGGCCAGGTCCAGCGCGGTGCATTCGTCGGCGCGCAAGGGTTGCCAGCCTTCGAACAGCGGCGTGACGCTGAAGGCATCATTCGTCAGGTGAATGAGGCGCCTGGTCAGCGAGCCATTATCGAACAACCAGTCGAGGACAGACGTGTCGGGTAGGGGCGTCAGTTGGTCTTGAGAGAGCCAGAGCGGGGCCATGCCGGGGGATTCTGTGTGTTGCACAATGAGTCATTATTGGCAGCAAATGAGGCGGCGAGCTTAACATGTCAGCCACCGACATTGATCGAAATGGCCCACCGTTGCGCCGAACAGGCTTGCATCTGCCGGTCCCGATCAGTACAAAACGCGCTGAGCGGGACGGCAGTGCTACAACCATCGACCGTCCGGCCGGCAAAACGCCTGAACCCTGAGGAAGTACCTGATGAAAAAGTGGCAATGTATCGTCTGCGGCCTGATCTACAACGAAGCCGACGGTTGGCCGGATGACGGCATTGCGCCGGGCACCCGTTGGGAAGACGTCCCGGCAGACTGGCTGTGCCCGGACTGCGGCGTGGGCAAAATGGATTTTGAAATGATCGAAATCGCGGCCTGAACAATTGAGGAGTAAGGAATGAACGCACCTGTAGTCATCGTGGGAACCGGCCTGGCTGGCTACAACGTCGCCCGCGAGTTTCGCAAACTCGACAGCGAAACCCCGCTGCTGCTGATTACCGCCGATGACGGGCGCTCCTACTCCAAGCCGATGCTCTCCACCGGTTTCGGCAAAAACAAGGATGCCGACGGCCTGAGCATGGCCGAGCCCGGCGCCATGGCCGAGCAACTCAAGGCCGAAATACGCACCCACACGCGCATCAGCGGTATCGACCCGGGCCACAAACGCCTGTGGATTGGTGAAGAAGCGGTGATCTACCGCGACCTGATCCTGGCCTGGGGCGCCGAAACCGTGCGTGTGCCTATTGAGGGGGACGCGGCGGATTGCGTGTTCCCCATCAACGACCTGGAAGACTACGCACGCTTCCGTGCGGCGGCCGCTGGCAAGCGCCGTGTGCTGCTGCTCGGCGCCGGCCTGATTGGCTGCGAGTTCGCCAACGACCTGACCCTGGGCGGCTACGAAGTGCAACTGGTTGCGCCGTGCGAACAAGTCATGCCGACCCTGTTGCACCCGGCGGCTGCGGCTGCGGTGCAGGCTGGCCTGGAAAGCCTCGGAGCACGCTTCCACCTCGGGCCAGTGCTCAACCGCCTGCAGCGCGTGGCGGATGGCCTGGAAGCGCACCTCTCCGATGGCCAGGTGATCCCGTGCGACGTGGTGGTTTCGGCCATTGGCCTGCGGCCACGCGTGGATCTGGCGGCGGCGGCCGGCCTGCAGGTCAACCGCGGCGTCATGGTCGACCGGCACTTGAAAACCTCCCACGCCAACATCTACGCCCTGGGCGATTGTGCCGAGGTCGACGGGCTGAATCTGCTGTACGTCATGCCCCTGATGAGCTGTGCGCGAGCGTTGGCGCAAACCCTGGCCGGCAACCCGACCGCCGTCACCTATGGGCCGATGCCGATCACCGTCAAAACGCCGGTGTGCCCGTTGGTGGTGTCCCCGCCGCCACGAGGCGCCGAAGGCGTCTGGACCGTCGAAGGGCAGGGCGCCGACATCAAGGTTCTGTGCCGCGATGCCGCGGGCAAACTGCTTGGTTATGCCCTCACCGGTGCCGCCGTGATGGAAAAACTGGCCCTGAACAAAGAGCTTCCGGCCCTGCTGGCATAAATACCGGTCGTTCTGTCGGAATCACCCCCCTTTTGCCCTAACAAAGGCCGCGCCGATACTGGCGCGGGGCCTCACTGCGTGCCATCCTCACTCCCGTCTGCCGCAGAGTAGAGCATCTGCGGCGCTTTGGGCGCTGCTCCGCAGAGAGCAGCACGGACATAACAACAACAAACCGTCAAAGGGGCTTCACTCATATGCGTAAACCAGAACTCGCTGCAGCCATTGCTGAAAAAGCAGACCTCACCAAAGAACAAGCCAACCGCGTTCTCAACGCCGTTCTTGAAGAAATCACCGGTGCCCTGCACCGCAAAGACAGCGTCACGCTCGTGGGCTTCGGCACCTTCCTGCAACGCCATCGCGGTGCCCGCACCGGCAAAAACCCGCAAACCGGTGAACCCGTCAAAATCAAGGCCAGCAACACCGTTGCTTTCAAGCCTGGGAAATCGCTGAAAGATAGCGTTAATCCGTAATCCTTTTCCCTAACCCGCGTAGCGGGGAGCGGAATAAAAAATGGGCACGCCAACCAGGGTTGGGTGCCCATTTTTTGTGGGGGTAGAAAGTAATACCGATCAGTTAAGCCATGACGCGACCCGTAGCAGCTGGAGAAGCCAGCGTTCGGCTGTGCAGCAGTCACAAAGTCAAACATTGGGTGAGCATGCCCACCACGCACATCGTCGGCGAAATCGGCAGTAATGGCGCTGATGGACGGCGGGTTTTCCAAGGCGTTGGCCAAGAGCAAGGGCGCCATCGTTTAATGGGCACACAAAACCGTCGCACCCTACAGCCCGAACAGAGCGGCCAGCTACGAGTGTGAGTAGGGCAACCAAACAACACCTGAAGGCAATCACCGATTTTTATTGCGCACTTGGCCTGCGTAAATTGCGTTAACACGCTAACAAGGCATTGGAAGGATTGATGTGGGACGCGTCTATTGCCATGGTCAGAAATTTCCTCCATTTCAGAATGATGTATCAGAACCTGATAAAGAAACTTCTTAAACTTGTCGCGTAGACTTTAAATTCTGTGCGCGCCAATAAAGATGCGTCGTGTGACATCGCTTTATAATCGATGAAATTACATAGATGTGGCGCGGAACTTTAGCTGGCTGTTCTCATTTGCTTGCATTTTCAGAAGCGTCCTACATTTTTTGTTTTCTATTTTTGTCATGCTTTGGTGGCTTCTGGTACAGGGGCAGATGTCATTAAAACTCCAATGGGTGAATGAACGTGATTCTTAAGAACGGCCATGGATGTCTTCCTCAAGCAAACTTCCGCTCATTGTATTGAACTCGCCAAGGTCTCTGTTTCCAAAGAAGGTTTCGCGGGCGAGGACGTGCGCTCTTCGAAAGAGTATGAAACGCTGGAGTGCGAGCTGGGCAAAGGCAACATAGGCATAAGCGTTTACACAAAATTCTATTGTGATGGTGATTGCATGGATGAGTCATGTGGAGATGCCAATATTTTCCGTCTGACAGATGTTGAAAAAGAGGGTGTTCGCGACGCACTGGTGAATGTTTGCTACGAACCGACAGGGGGGCGCAATTACATTCAGAAGATTCGTACGACTGCATATCGGATGTTTTCGGAGCGTTTGATTGAAAAGCTCGAGTCGCTGAAAAACGACGATGCGTCTTACTGTGTGTTCGAAAATCTTCCAGTGGATGATGCGTTCGGTAGTCCACAACGAGACGCAGACAGTTTTGGTTTCAAAAATGGGTATCTGTCCGAAAACGTATTAGTAGCGTTAGGCAGTTTGATTGCAGAGCCTTACTCCATCGGGCACGAGGGACCGAAACTGGTAAATGACCTTGTTCCGCACCCTGAGGCGGCAGCGGAATACACCGGTAATGGGTCGGAGGTGGAATTGGACTTGCACACTGAAAACGCTTTCCAGACTTACGACACCCGTGGCGACACATCGCCATTAGCTCTAATGCTGCTTGGGGTTCGCAGCGACCCATACACCTCAGGCCCGAAAACATGGGTCGCCGATGCCAGGGACGCGCTCAAGACACTGAGCGAAATGGACATTCAACTGTTATACGGCAAGCATTTCATAATCCGGCAGCCTTATCGCTGGAGAAACAGCGGCGCTCAATCTGGCGAAACCCGCTTGTATCCCATATTGACCGGGCCGATATCTCATCCTCGGGTCACCGCCGCGTTTTATCCAGATATGGTTGTCGCCGTTGATGAAGCGGCAAAAAATGCATATTCGAAATTTTACGAAGCCCTTAAACAAATCGCCCACGCAGTAGAAATCCAACCTGGAAAATTAGTGTACATAAACAATCGATTTATGCTGCATTCCCGTGACAAGTTCATACCTAGCTTCGACCCGAAAGGTCACGCGTATCGTTGGGTCCAGCGAGTGTTTCTCACTAATAACTTGTGGAACTTTCGAACGTTCAAAAAGAGCGGTGCTCGAATTTTTGAACCCCTGCCTGCTGATTTCAAAAGGTGAAGTAAATGTCCGATGCGAAACGCTACACGTCAATAATCCATAATATAGGCACGTTCCTATCGGGCGATCTCGACATTCCGCTCATTGATGCAGACACACTGGTCAGCGTTGACGGCATGATTACGTATGTCGGTCGCATTGAAGATGTAGACTTTTCAAGTGCAGATCTGCTGATCGACGCAAAACAAAGCACCGTCATGCCCGGCTTGATCGACAATCACACTCACCCGACCCTTGGTGAATATAGCCCACGTTCCGGCAACCATAATTGGATTTGGCATTCACTGCAGGGCGGGGTCACGACCATGATTTCTGCCGGGGAAGTGCACGTTCCAGGGCTACCCACTGACAGAATCGGCACTATCGCAATGGCAATTGCCGCCCGGCGCTCTTTCTCCAACGCCCGCCCTTCCGGGATAAAAATGGAAGCAGGTGCACCACTGCTCAATGATGAGTTTACGGATCAAGACTTTGCCGAAATGGTTGCCCAAGGCATCAACCAACTGGGAGAGGTCGGCATAGGCCCGGTCAAATCCGTAAGCCGCGCAGCGGAGTTGGTCAAGATAGCTCGCAAGCACGGCATGACCTCTATTACCCACACCGGCGGTCCTTCGATCTCCACCTCTCAGAGTATGGGCGCAGAACAGATCCTTGAAATTGCGCCGGATATTATCGGGCATATCAATGGCGGCTATACCGCATTGGCGCCAAGCCAAATTCGGTGTCTGTGTGAGGGCTGTCTGGGTGCCTTGGAAATCGTACATAACGGGAACGAGTTCGCGGCGGTGACCACCTTGAACTACGCACGAGAAATGAACCAACTCGACCGCATAGTAATTGGAACAGATTCGCCCGCTGGCTGCGGGGTTCCCGCGCTCGGCATGCTCAGAGCCATTGCCTTGCTCAGTAGTTTCGGCGACGTACCTCCGGAAAAGGCCGTCTGCTTTGCAACGGGCAACACTGCAAAGGTGCGAAAGTTGAACCGCGGAATTCTGAAAGTCGGAAGAGAAGCCGACATTCTGATCGCATGCGGCCCTTTGGGTGGCGCAGAGCCTAGCGTATTGGGCAGTTTCAGCAGCGGCGACCTTCCGAGCATCACCTCGATTCTGATAGATGGGCGCTTGGTAGTGAGGCAATCCAAGAACTCACCACCGCCATCCGTCACACCTGAAATAACACTCCGCACCTAAATAGAGGCGCCCTGTGAGGGATGCCGGTTTGAGAGCATTTGAATGCATAGAATCCTACCCGAAATCACCCGCAGAGGGCCTACAGTCTTGGCCTCCGGCTGCGCGATTGGATTGGCTATCCCTCATCTTGCCGACTTGGCGAGACCATTGCTGCCCGTCATGGTATTCATATTTGTATTAGGTACTCTCCTACGCATCAACAACGCTGAAGTAATAAGAGCGGCAAGAAACATTAAAATATCGCTGATATTTCCAGCCTTGATGGTTGTTGTTTGCCCTTACCTTTTCGGAGCGGTTTCGTTCTATCTCAGTGGTAATCAGGAGTTGTCTCTTGCTATCGCCATCGCCGTTGCAGCCCCGCCGGCCAGCGGAAATGCTGCAGTAGCGAGAATGCTCGGACTTGACCCCACCATGTCGCTGGTGACCGCTCTCTGCTCAATGGCAATTATCCCAATTACCGCTCCGCTGATACTCCATGTTTTCGCTGATGGACTTTCACTCTTCATAGACCCTATTGATCTGGCCATCAGACTGGCAATATTGATAGGAGGCGCCGAAGGGGCCGCGATATTGATACGTCGCCTTTCGCAAACGTTCGTAGCAACACATGGCTTGGCAATCGATGGTGTTGTCGTGATTGCTCTTTTCCTTTTTGCAGTAGGGACGATGGCAGGCATGCAACTGATCATTCTGGATAAACCCTCGCTGGCCATTTCAATGATAGCTATCGCCTACTGCATAAATATTTGCTTACAACTGATAATGGGCTGTCTGTACCCCGGATCATTGACATCGAAATTCACTATGGCACTTAACGGCGGTAACAGAAATGTTGGACTATTATGGTCTGCTCTTGGCGTCAGCCTGTCCCCTACCATGGCGTTGTTTTTCGCATGCTGCCAACTGCCTATCCACACCATGCCGAAAGTACTGCAGTTTGTTTTGCCTAAAATTGAGAGCTTTTTGAGTAAGCTAGCTGTAAGTAAAAATCAAACTTGAGCTATTACCGTCTGGAATTTCATACAAAATTACGCTCACACAAGAAAATATCAGGCAGATCGCGGAGCTCTCATCGCTAGTGTCCAAGACCTGTCGCAGGGCTAGGAGGCTTTGCCCATTACCCAGATAAGGATCATAAAACCCAGCTTCCGAAAGAGGTTGCGGAGTGACGTTTATTCAATGACTTAGCAGTCATCAGCGTCAAAAACATCCCATCTTCTTCTAAAGCTACACAATAGTGGTGTTCTCGTTCGAAGCCGTTACACTCCCCCAGCCGTTCATTTTTCTACTGAGGCTGTGCGCATGAAATTTCGTTTTCTGCTGTGGATGCTGGGTTTGTTGATGGGTAAGGCCAGCCGGACCAATCCGGCGTTTCAGCAGCAGTTGGGTGACAAGGACCTGGTGTTTCAGCTGCAGA